>CAYXXJ010000047.1:0-5936 GCA_964469095.1 uncultured Candidatus Saccharibacteria bacterium | reverse complement strand
AAACAGTGGCGCGAGACTACTGACTCAATAGCGTAAGCACGAAAGATATGGAGAGGCGCTCCTGCTAGTGGGGCGTCTTTTCATACTCTGTGCTACATTCGCCCCCAGATACGGAGTACTTCTATGGAACCAGAAGTCGAAAAGGTCCTCGTTCGCCTTCGTCTTGTAAGAGACCGACAAGCTCATATCCTCCGACAAGATGATCGGTTTCGCGCCCTTGATCTTGGAAAACGGCGCATGAAAGTAACACTGCCTAAACCCCTCACCTTCCCTATGGGAGTGGTGAAGTATAAGAAACGGTGGGTGGGAACCAAGCGAGAATACATGGAACCGGTCG
The DNA here is from genome assembly GCA_964469095.1 of uncultured Candidatus Saccharibacteria bacterium. Taxonomy (GTDB): domain Bacteria; phylum Patescibacteriota; class Minisyncoccia; order Phycocordibacterales; family Phycocordibacteraceae; genus C7867-001. The sequence goes on along the minus strand of CAYXXJ010000047.1, from coordinate 5,599 downwards.
CAGTCGTTGTAGTGCTCGGCCTCCACACCATTTGGTTTAGGCGTGGCGGGCTCACCCATACAGAATGTGCTGAGCTTATGAATTCGGGCGTACGGCTTGTTTCCTACGCAGGGTAATACGAGAGCGCGAACTTATTGTTCGCGCTCTTTTATATCGTCTTTGGTGGTGCTAGGGTGCTGAATAGGAGGTACACATGGACATACAAGGTAAGCATCACGATGAACTCGTGAATCGCGGCTATCAACTCCTTGGAAAACCAAGAAATATGGAATATCTCCAGGCAGTTGGTGGGAATATACCCCCAGTCTTTGCCTATGGAGATGATGCGTACTCGATTGCGTTCGATGAACTTGGATGCATGTATCTTGGCGGCGGACACGTCAGCCTTGCTGATCTTGGTTTCGAAGAAAACGAAGCTCGCTTGAACGAAGTATGTGACTCGCTCGGATACAAGTTCTAAAGGAAAGGGCGCGGACTATTGTCCGCGCCCTTAGTGTTACTCAACCCGTCGAATCATCGTCACTGGACCTTCGCCCCGCTTGAGACGTTCCTTTGAGACGACAAACACATTTTCAGCAACGACGCGCATACGCGCGGCAGTCGCATGAATCATGATTGATTCGTCGAGCATCATGCCCACGTGCCCTTTCCAGAACACCAAGTCACCACGCCGAAGCCCCTTAAGGTCTTCGGTAAACTCGATAGGTGTACCAATCGAGGTTGATTGTGGACCGCTATCCCGAGGGACAACAGTGCCACAAGCAAGAAACGCATGCTGGATCACTGCAGAGCAGTCGACACCGTGGTTGGTATCAAACCCGCCCCACAGATACGGCAGTCCGAGGAACTTCTCTGCTTCGCAAGCAACATCCGTTGCAGGCGCCTCAAGGGAAGCCACGTCTTGCGAAGGGACCCACACACCATCAAAGCGCGTGAAGTCCCCTTTCGTCGCATTCGCAACGCCCTGCGCATTCATTGAGTACCAGGGGCCGTGCTTTGACTTCAAGTCCGGCAACCGATAGCAGATGGTACGGATCGCTGAGATCCGATGCGTGGGCGGCACCATAATTGCCGAGAGACGTGAGCGGGCTACATAGCCCATATACCCATCGAGCGCACGACGACCGTAGCACCACGTTGAATCTCCGCGATGCTCTTCCTTCACTACGTCAAACAGTTCGCCGTAGAGAAGTTCTGTTTCAAGTGGTGACTCATGATGCGGCTCGCGCCGCAACTGAGCAGAAGCATGCGAAACCTGCATGAGATATCTCCTTTCTATAGAAGAGCTTCTTGCCGGAGTATACGCATCATGGCGGATATGGCAAAAGATGGTACGGTCATAGTTAGAAGGAGGCTTCAGTGCCTGAAAGTAAATACGCCGCACGACTTCGTGCGCTCGGGTGTATCCCGTATAGCGATCTGATACCTGAAAAGACACTTGAAGAAGACTTTGATGCTATTCAAAGTCTCGTTGATCCCTATGGGGGAAAAGTAATCAAAAAGATGTCTCGGAAAGAACGTCGGGCACTGGTGGCGCAAGGATTACTCCCGAACTATCACAATCAGGTTCCCGGATCGACCTATGTCACGGACGAACATGGAAACGATTGGACAGGACCTCCGGGACTTGATCTCCACAAAGAACTTGGCTTTGCCTGTCTTGACCCACTACCTGTAGAAGAGTCAGAGACCAAGATGCACTAATGACGGCATTCCTCTACAGGAATGCCGTCTTCTCGTATACTTATTCTTATGGAACACTCACCTTCCCCAGAAAAGAAGCCCTCTGCCGTGCTGTTTGAACTTGGGTTCAGACAAAACGGAGTCATTGATACCACCAAACAACCAAAAACGTTTGATACGGTCGAAAGCTTTGGAAAGACCACTGCCTACGCGTACGACGAAGAGCATAGGGAGTGGACGGTAAAAGGACACACGATTACTGAACTAGAGGAAGAATTAGTGGGTGCAGGATTTACCCACGCGGTACTTGAGTAAATAGATAAGGGCCCGGACGAGTAGTCCGGGCCCTTCCTTCGTTTAGTCTCGTTCGGTTTCCGCCGGCGTAAAGAAGAGGCCGACAAACAGATACCCGATCCGCGGGATCACCATGACTGGATTCCAGTACAAGGCGATGTTCCGCAGAGTCTTCATACGATCGTCGTAGTCCCACTTGCTTTCGAACGCCCGGCTATACCAGCCGATCAAGCTTTGTCCGATGAGGACAAAAAGAATCGAGGCGATCGAAGCAACGATCCACGCAACACCCAAGAAAGGTAGATGCGTGAGCACGAAGCTTCGAGCCTCCGGATCAAAGAAAGGCGGAAGTACAAAGAGGTACGCGAAGGCGACGCTCGGCAATGTCCAGTAAGTCGACACCGCCGCGAGCACTCGCCACGACACATAGGTTTTTACTTGTTCGTCCGTTGGTTCCCAACGTTCCATTCCATAGGCGTAGCTCATTACTGAGTTCCTTCTGGTTGTGAAAAACGAAGTGTGCCTCGTCGTAGAGTTCTAAATATACTGTATCACTTTTTGTAGAAATAGTCAAGTGTGCGCAGGTATGAAAAAGCCCTCTTCCGGAGGGCTTTTTCAGTATACCAAGCGAAGTGTGCAAAGGCTTTGTTTGCTTCCGCCATGCGGTGCATCTCGTCCTTCTTCTTGATTGCCTCACCTTCGTTTTTAACGGCCATGAGGATTTCGTTTGCGAGCTTCTCTGCCATAGGCTTTCCCTTCTTGGCGCGAGCTGCGTTGATGAGCCAGCGGTATGCAAGTGCGACACGGCGCTGCTGAGGTACCTCGCGAGGAACCTGGTAGTTTGCACCACCGACACGGCGAGAACGTACTTCCATAAGTGGAGAGACGTTGCGGATTGCTGTCTCAAAGGTTTCAAGTGGGTCAGGATTTCCCTCTCCTTCCTTGATAAGGTCGAGTGCGTCGTACACTACCTTGCGAGCAGTATCTTTCTTTCCATCCTGCATCACCGTGTTGATGAAGCGGGCAATAGCATCTGACTTGTAGACAAGGTCAGGAGTGCGAGGATCGCGTTTCTTAATAGGGCGTCGCATAGGGATTACTTAGGTTTCTTAGCACCGTAACGAGAGCGGCCGCGGCGGCGCTTCTCAATACCTGCGGTATCAAGGCGACCACGGACAACGGTGTACTGCACACCAATGTCCTTCACGCGACCACCACGAAGCATAACTACGGAGTGCTCCTGGAGGTTATGGCCTTCTCCTGGGATGTAGGCAGTTACTTCCATGCCGTTTGAAAGGCGTACGCGAGCGATCTTACGAATAGCCGAGTTAGGCTTGCGAGGAGTCTTGGTGGTTACCTTAGTGCACACACCGCGCTTAAAGGGAGACGGGAAGAAGGTAGGACGGTTCTCAAGGTTGTTGAAACCACGTCCAAGAGCGAGGACTTTGGATTTCCTCGCTGGCGACCTGCGTCGCTTCTTCGAAAGCTGATTGATTGTTGCCATGAAGTTAAAAAGCGACCCCGTCTCGGAGTCCCCGACACTATATAGGAGGCGCCCTCTGGATGCAACTAAGGGCCGTACGCTACTAAAGCGAACGGCCCTTTCGGCCTATTCCCCGCTTAGCGACGACAGGGTTCCCGTTCAAGGGGCTGTTCACGTCGTTCTCCGGGTTTTTTCTTGGATGGTTGCTTGGTTACCTTCTTCTTTCCCATCACATCCTCCTCTAAAGGAACGCTACGCCCGGACTACCCCCAGGTCAAGGAGCTTCAGTGTATGCAAGAACTGGATCAGTAAAGACCAACTGATCAGCGGCAAAGAAGAGCCCGGTCATAAGAAGGAGAAGGCAGGACGCTGCAACCACGTGACGAAGATGGTGATGCTTCATTTCAAGTCTGGTTACAAGAAGAAGCGCAATGAGGATGATGAGGGCAGATACGAGATAGACAGTGCGAAGGAGACCATGTGGAGACGCGAGCAAGGTTTCAAGTGGAGTTGCGTACCGCGTCACCGAATCACCCGACTCTGCAAGTACCGTTGGTTCTTCTGGTACCGGAGCCTCTTCGACCGTACTTGGTTCAGGTGTAGGTTCAGGTTCGGTAGTGGCAACTACTGGTTCGCTTGGGTCTTCTGTGGAGGTGAGGACGCGTGTTTCAGTTGGCACTGCAGCAATCGCTCGTGGAGTACCAAACATCTGCACGACAAATACGGTCTCTTTGCCTTCATACTCCCCTACCGCGGTCGCAATACCGATCTCAGTAAACTTGCCGTTCATGATATTTGCACGGTGTGTTGGCGACTTCATCCACGCACGCTCTACGTCTTCTGAGTCAGAGAAGTTCACTGCGAGGTTTTCTCCTGCGTAGCTAAAGGAGTAGCCAGCCTTCGCAAACCAGTGCCATGAAGTGAGGCCTTCTGGGGAGTTATGCGCAAAATAACCCTTCTTTGCCATATCATCAGCTTTTGCCTGCGCCGCCTCAACCAAGACTGGACTTATGGTGAGTGTCGCAAGTCCTTCCTCGTCTCGATCATTATTTGCAAGATCTACCAAAGTTGCTGAGATGACAGCTGCCATCTGAGAGGAGCGAAGAGTCTCGTGAGCAAGATAAAGAGCCCCACCAAAGAGCGCGAGTATGACAAGCGTAAGCGCGGCAAGACCCTTAGTACCAAAGAGGTGGTGAGCTGGGTGCGGCTTCTCTTGTTCCATGCCGGTACTCTAGCATGAGACCACAGAAAAATCTTGACATTCCATATATATAAAGTGTCGTCTTATAGCGCGTGTTCTACGCTATACTAGTTTTATGTCTCTCGTCGCACGCATACGAAAGAGCCAGGCTCGGTTCAAGCGTATTCGTACTAAAGGACCCGATGCAGGCACCGGAGAATTCTTTCTTGAGATTGATATCACTTCTTCAGAAGACACATACATTCCCCTTTCCATTGCCTCCGGCAAGAAGCCTGCAGGTTTTGTGTATCAAATAGAAGGCACTAGTGAAGGAACTCTTTCTACAACAAACCTTTCGTGTAAAGGAACAGGTATCACTCAGCTCACAGTCGGCACACTTCTCTATGCAAAGATTCCAGCAGAAAAGACCGCAACGTTTCGTATTCTGATTGAAATCAAAGGAAGCATAGGCCACATGTATCGAATCATCCTGAGCCGCATCAACTACAAGCGAAATCCTGAGGATGCTCGCTATCAGAAATACGAAGCGGATCTTGGAAGCGATACACTGAAGTTTACGTAAAACGCCCCGCAAAGGTGCGGAGCGTGTGCCAGGACCGGAGCTTAGCAAGTGGAGTGTTACCTCTTCTTTACAGCTACCCTGCTTATAAGAGTAGTGCCTTGCCGACACTGCTCCGGGCCCGACCAACAAACTATACCAAACATTGACAAATAGTTTATAAATAGGTTTATTAGACTACAGGAGTTATCTATGCCTGGACCAAAACACGACATAACGGAAGACGGTCGCCCGCGTCACTACTCCGTAGGGGCGGTGATCGAGCGAAACGGTTCGTATCTTCTTTCAGAACGTCTTCTCTTTCCTCTTGGATTTAATGCTATCTGCGGCCACGTCGACGAAGGCGCCCTGCTGCGATCCATTGAGCACACCGTGGTCG
>CAYXXJ010000046.1:0-6136 GCA_964469095.1 uncultured Candidatus Saccharibacteria bacterium | reverse complement strand
AGTAATATTAATACAGAGGTGCGAGATGAAAGTTGCAGATCTTGATACAGACTGTACGTACATCATTTGCCCGAAACCGACATGCAGACTGTTCTGGAAACCCGACGGTGCTTGTCCTTGCGACGGCCAGTGTCCCTACCAAGAAAAACAAAAGTTAGTGGTCGCATTCTCATGCGGTCACATGGAGGTACTCCCTGGCGGTGACAGCATGCTAAGAAGAATTGATCACCCCTGCACGGACAGTACAACAAAGACTACCTTCGTACGTGCGAGTGGTCGCTACAGACTGCTGTACGAACTACCCGAAGAATAAATATAGAGCCGCCCGGCTTTTGTTGGGCGGTTCTTTTTATGCACTTCATGAGGTATACTGCATTCACATAACTGATCTAATACATACCCGTATGGCATGGAATCCAGGAAAGCAGGGCGTAACGCCTAAAAAGAAGAAGGCTCGTAAGAAGCCTCCGGCTCGTGTCGCTCGCAAACGAGCAATGCTTGCAGCTCGCAAATCAAAGAAGCGAAGCTAAACAAAGAACAGGACCCGCACAAACGGGTCCTTTTCTTATATGCAGCCTAGATACTTGACTATTTTTATAATATGATGTAATATAAATAACGGACTATCTCAGCAACTGGAGGCAGAAATGTTCCTTGGAAAACTGTTTGCAGTGTTCGGTCGCTTTGGCACTTCTGCGTCAAAAGCACCGGTAGTTCAGGTCGATTTGTGGGAACAGTTCTCCAAAGAACTCCCCGCGAAGCTTGCCTGGGCACACTCAATCGACGTTACAACAGTCGCCGTCGACGCCGCGTCCTCACTGGACAGAGTCGAAACATTAGCTGGCTATCCGAGCCTCTGGCTCGAATTTGGCAGTATGATCCAAAGTTCCGAACGTGCGACGCTCGAAACTGCGCTCGCACTCGGCAGAACGATCTTTGAGAAACCTGGTAAGGACTCAGAGCTGTGGGCCTGGTATCAGGCGTACATGCGCTCGCCCTGTGGCCGCGGCGAAATCATGCCGAAAGAATGGAATGTTCTTTCGCGTGACAAACTGCGATTCCTTGGCAAGATCATCAACTTTGCTACCTACATCGGCAGCCGGCTCAAAACCTACGAGACGTTCCGCGATTACTATGACGCCGTCAAAGTGATTGCGGATGGAGACGGCATCTTGCCGGACGACTTCTATCAGAAGCCTGGCGACTTTGCGGACGTGTTCGAAAAACGGAAAGACGAGCTCCTGAACGCAGCGTATGCTGCGTGCAGAGGTTACGATGATCTTGTCGGCTTCTTCCGCTCAACGCCACGAGACACTCGATACACACCCTTCTGGATGAGCACGTACAACATACTCATCAGGGTTGGTAGTGAGATCAGCGACATCGTCAAAGCGCAAATCAAGAACGCAAAGACATCAGCGGAGGTGGATCAAATCTCGATTCCCCATGGAATCGTGATGCCTCACATCGACTTCAGCTGGCGCCTCGCGCACGACTTGAAAGAACGCCGAGATGAATTGCTGCGTGCTGAAGAGGATGCGCGAGTTCGCGCCCACCTTAAAGCTAACGGTTAAGAAACCTACGGAGCCGCCCTGAATATTCGGGCGGCTCTTTCTTTTTATATATATCGTGCTATAATCAAATCAGTTCTTTCAAGCTAAGGAGAGCCTATATGGAAGGTGAACGCCTCTGGCCAACCCTTCGACTACTTGCACTTCCCGCTGTTGTGGCGATTCTTGCAGCGATGCTCTGGTTCTATCTTCGTGTCCCCTGGCATCTCGATATCGGCAGTGCTGATGCAGATTCCTGGCTCAGTCTGTCTGAGAACACAATGGTGTTCCACTCCCTGCTCGCGGCCCTTACGGTCTCGGCGGTGGTTGGTGGACACATGCTCGCACGACGTTTAAAGAACCAGGGAAAGCGACAGGAATTCCTTGAAGTGTTGTGTGAGCGCATCCCGCTTGCACTCAAGATGCTGCTTGCAGTCTTTTCGATCGTTGTCGTGACGATCGTCGCTCAAGAACATTATGTGACTATACGCGCAGGACTGAGTAAGATCTCCTGCAGTACGTTCATTTTGGGGGTGTACTGGGCAGGCGTGACGAAACTCGACAACCCAGTGAACTATCTCTGGAGTGACGACTGGGTTGGTGACTTTCATAAACCAAACGACCAGTCGAACATATAAGCACAAAGGGCCGTCTCACACATGAGACGGCCCTTCTTCTATGCATGCTACAGTGAGTCCAGAGGCAACGGGGAGTATTCGCATGAGTAGAAACCCAACCTGTACCTGGTGCAGAGAAAGACTCAAACGAGACGAGTACCGTATCGAAAACGGTGGCGGTACTCATGAAGAGCGTTTTTGCACTCTCGCCCATGTGGAGTCGTTCATTGAAGAGCGTCTCGCAAAACATGTAGTAGTCGGCATCCGAGGTAAAGTTCCTGTCAGTAGACGTGCGCGAGCACGCTATGTGGTTCGTGTGAAATTCTCACACGATCTCAAGCTCTATGACGATCGCATTCGAGAGAATGGTCGGAGTCGAAAGTAAGAGAGGGCCTGCGAAAATCGCAGGCCCTTCCCTATCAGGGTATACTCCTTTTCATGAACGCGCTCGATACCATTCTCCTTGGCATAGTGGAAGGACTCACCGAGTTTCTTCCGGTCTCCTCTACCGGACACCTCATTCTCGTCTCTCATCTCCTTGGCATACCGCAGACCGAAGCATTTAAATCATTTGAAATCGCTATTCAACTCGGTTCCATACTCGCCGTCGTCGTCTTCGTCTGGAGTAGTTTCCTTGATTTCAAAGTAGTGAAGCGCCTCCTCGTTGCCTTTATTCCAACCGGCATTATTGGTTTTGCACTCTACCGCTTTATCAAAGATATTCTTATTGGAAACCCATATATCGTAGTGGTGGCACTCGCGCTTGGTGGTATCGGTATCATTTTGATCGAGTACTTCATGAAGGGGCGCGAACGTGCCGAGGGAGAGGTGACCGACATTACCTACAAACAAGCATTTATTGTGGGTGTCGCGCAGGCGCTTGCGGTAATACCTGGCGTGTCCCGAAGCGGCGCCTCGGTCATGGGCGGACTCCTGCTTGGTATTCCTCGTACCGCAATTCTCACCTTCTCTTTCTTACTTGCGGTCCCAACCATGCTCATGGCTACTGCCTATGACTTCTATAAAACACCCGAGCTGTTTGCGTCAGCTGATCTTGGTATATACGGGCTCGGCTTTATCACTGCCTTTATAGTCGCTCTTATTATCATCCGCTTTGCCCTTTCTTTTGTACGACGCTACTCATTCGCTCCTTTTGGTTGGTACCGTATCGTACTGGCGTTTCTGTTCTTCTTCTTTGTTCTATAAAACTAATGCCCCATCTAGGGCATTAGTTCTTAGTTACCGATTTCTCTTTGCACTTCTCACAGCGACAACGTCCGTTTGAGAAGTAATCCTTGAAGTATTCGGTACCGTAATCATAAAGAATCTCCTCTCCTTCTTTAAGATCGCGCTTGGCCATGATGTAGATACGGCGATTTCGTATCTCAGGCTCTGCGTTTGGTCTACACGAGTGATTGATATAGCCCGCCTTGTTCCACTTCGGCTTGCCATCAATCGTCATACGCGAATTCACTTCAAAGAGATACTTACTGTTTGAGGTGTACTCCTCCTCTTTAGAAATCACTCGTCCTTTGTACTCAATGATGCAGGCTCCTTTCGGAATATCCTGACCTGCAAAAAGGCCGAGACCAGCGTTTGAACGCTTTACGTTTAATTTGAAATCACCGGGCACAAATTTGCTTTTCTTTTTTGTCGACATGAAGCACCTATCCTACCCTACTTCTAGAACAAATCCCAAATATCTTCATCCTCTTCCCCGTCTATCTTAAAGAGCGCAACACCTTTAAGACCAAGTTCTTTGGCGAGACGCACCTTATCCGCCACCGCCTCTGCGTCAGACCACCATACAAGATTCACCACAACTGACTTCCCCGTCTTATTCGCGTAGAGAAGTGCACGCTGCGCAATCTCTTCTCCTGAAGGAGTTCCTGAAGGTGCCTTTGGAAGGTCAGATACTTTGAGCTTTCCTTTAGGTAGGTAGGTAAAGCTCTGCTCTCCTGCCTTATTCTCAGATGGCTTCACTTTGTTTTTCTTTGCAGTCTTCAGTGCGTCATCAGGATTCACTGCACGAACCGACGCATAGGACTGAAACCAGTCAGGAGACACAGTCACTGCAACTTCACGACCATAGCTTGCTACTCCAAGCACCAGCTTGTCTTTAGGAATGTCGTTATCCATAAGCTCGACTACCTTTCGTACCCAGTCAGGATCGGCAACAGGATAATAAGGAGCACCCTTCCTCGCATCATTAAGGGTGAGGTCTGCTCTCTGCTGGTCATACGTCATGATATTCACCCGGTCGCAGTATCTGCCAATATCCTTCAAATCATTTGCGTACTCAATCACCGCAGGAACCGTGCGATACAAAGACGAGGGCGGCGTTCTCGCCTCTATGGTGCATGAGAGGATCTTGCCATCCAATTCATCCTCAAGCTCTTTCAAGAAAAGCGAGAACGAGGTGCGTGTCGCTGCTTTCTTCCCTTCATAGTCGATATCAACGCCATCATAGTCACCATCTTCTACCATCTCTACAATTTCCTGAATGTGATCTTTACGCTTGCGTGAATCACTCAGTACGTCATGAATAGCGGTGCCACTGCTCCACATAATAGTAGGAAGTACGGCAACGTCATTTTCTTCTGCGTCTTTTTTGAGTCGGGTCCACGAACTCTTCGTCATCTTTGCGAGGTCTTTTAGGCTTCCGTCAGACTGCACAGAGTACGAAAACGGCATCACCACCGAAAGCGCATCGATATGCTCACGCGCATCTCGAGGACCTGAAGTCGAAGCCCAGTACGGGACCCAACCTGAAAGCTCAAGTGCTGCAGCCTGTGTTGGAACAGGCATAAGCATAAGCGCAATCAAGAGCGCGAAAGAAAGACGAAGCAACATACGGATAGTATAAAAGAAGACGACGCTTCTCCCAATAACTGACCAGTGCCGTGCTACCGTTTGAGCATGGCCGGCTATACGCCTGCTGAGCGAGCGCCCTTTGCGAAGCTCTCCACTCCTGAAAAGATTCAGGACTTCCTCGACACGCTTCCCATAAACTATGAGAAGCGTGGTGAGACCTGTCATTCTCCTCGTCTTACGCTTGAGAAGAAGAAAGCACACTGCCTTGAAGGAGCGCTTCTTGGAGCAGCTGCACTTGCCTTTCATGGCTACAAGCCGCTTCTCATGAATCTTAAGACGCTAGCTGGAGACGATGATCACGCGGTCGCACTTTTCAAACGAAACGGACGCTGGGGCGCACTCTCTAAGACCAACCACGCAGTGCTTCGCTACCGAGACCCTGTGTACAAAACCCCCAGAGAACTTGCTCTCTCCTATTTCCATGAGTACTTCTTAAACACCTCAGGAAAGAAGACCATGATTGCGTTTAGTAAGCCATTTACACTCGTTCGCTTTGAAGGCTGGGAGACCTCCCTAAAACCCCTCTGGAAGCTCGCCTATGCGCTTCGTGCCGCTCCTCATGAGCGTGTGGCACCCAAAGGAACCCTCTTGCGGAAAGCCAGCCGCGTAGAGCGGGACGCAGGGTCTCTCGTTGAATGGCAGAGAAATCACCCTGGGACCTAGGACGTGGTACGATGCGGCCACATGAACCGCAACACACAACTCGCTTCAGGCCTTGGTGTTCTTATCGTTCTCTTGTTTGGAGTGGGTGCCTACCTTTATTACACCACGAGTGCTTCCCTTTCAGACGCTCGCGCAGAACTTACGCTTGCCTCTTCTACGGTTGCAACTCTTTCATCAGATCTCTCAAAAGCAGAGCGAGATAACGCGCAGCTTGCTGAAGCACTCAAAGCTGAAAAGGAGCGTAATGACGCATTTGAAGATCGTATTGGAGAAATCTCTGGTACGGTTGGAAAACTCGATAAGCTCTCAAAAACTGATCCTGAGCTCCTTCAGAAGTATTCAAAGGTGTACTTCTTGAATGAAAACTATGTACCCTCGGGTTTGATCAAGATACCAAGTGAATGGACCTATGGTGCCCAGGAAGAGTATTTC
>CAYXXJ010000045.1:2227-6344 GCA_964469095.1 uncultured Candidatus Saccharibacteria bacterium | reverse complement strand
TCAGGCTCGTGCTTTGTAGGGTCAATTTCCCACCAGAACTTCTTACTAAAATGCTTAGCCTTCTCACAGACACTCTTTAAATAATAGAGATCTTTTGTAGGGATACCTTGAAGCAGGAATCCCATGCGCGGCATAGTGATAAGGGGAAGTTTGTCTTTAGCTCTGCCTGCGTTGAGGTGTGTGCGAAAGTACACCATCAGCTCACCACGCTCTGTCTTTCGACTCTTTGCTTTCTCGAGTTTCGGAGCGAGATCGCTAATGTGCTTCATGTGGCGCTAGGGAGTGAGTGGTACTTCGTAGACGTGCTTCGTGTCAGAGTAGACGATAGAGGTGTCTGACCAGGGAGCGCTTCGCACACGAGCACCCTTTACGAGAGGAGCGAAATACTGTGGTGCACGAGGATCAAGTTCAACCACATAGGCCTGGCTTCCTGCAGAGACAATCAAGACATCATCTCGTCCCGGGAAGGGAGACACGGATTCAATATATTCGTTTGGTGGGAAGACAACCGTAGAGGAAGGACATGCTTCAGTTCGTGCACCACCCTCTTCTACAGGACAAAGAAGGTATTCAGGTGCTACACAGTTAGGCGTGGTGGTAGCGTCAGCAACAATGCGGTTTGCGGCAACATAGACAAGGGCACAGCCACCGGCCATCTGAAGCGGAGCGAACTTCGTTGGAAGCGCGTACGCAAGTATTGCTGAAGCTGCAGCTGCGCGTTCTTCACCTGTAAGGGTGCGAAGCTTTGGTTCCTTTGGAACAAACAATGGATTCAGAGTCGTGACTTCTCCTGCAGTCACAGTGAAGAGATCATTCCATGGCTGTTGACCTGGAGCATCGATAATCACGGTGTGTCCGCCGGGAACAAGATCAATCTCTACCTTTCCGCCTCGTGCAATACGAAGCTTAGACTGATCGGTATACACCGACGTTCCTTCAGGAAGATTCGTCATCACGAGAGATCCGGCGCGTACAAAGCCCTGACTGGTGAAGCGAATACCAAAGGCATACGCGAAGATGCCGCCAAGTACGAGGACAAGGAATATCAGGACGAGAGCGTAGCGCTTCAGATAGATGAGGAGTTTCTCGGGGGTTAGGTCATTCATGGTTTCGATAGGGTAGCAGAAAAGAGGCATTGCGGAAATCCACCACCTCATACAGTCTCCATTTTTGTATGCAGAAGCCCCTGCGGTATGATGGCCAGGTAATGGCATTCTTTTCACCTCGTCTGGGCATTGATTTGGGAACCACGAACGTACTTGTCTTTGTGCCTGGCAAGGGGGTTGTTCTAAATGAACCGTCAGTTGTCGCTGTTTCTTCTGAAACAGGAAAGGTGCTTGCGGTAGGGGCAGAAGCAAAGAAGATGATCGGTAGAACTCCTGACTCTATTCGTGCGTACAGACCAATGAAAGATGGTGTGATTGCCGACTATCGCGTAACCGAAGCAATGCTTCGCTATTTCATGCGTCGTGCACTTGGTTCAATGAACATTTGGAAACCAACGGTGCTCGTGTCAGTTCCTGCCGGTGTGACCTCTACTGAAAAGCGTGCAGTGATTGAAGCTGCAGCAAAAGCAGGAGCTGCAGATGCGTTTGTGGTCAAAGAACCTATTCTTGCTGCAATAGGTGCAGGCATTCCGATTCATGAACCTTCAGGCAGAATGGTTGCTGATATTGGTGGTGGCACCATCGACGTTGCCGTGATCTCTCTTGGCGGTATCGTCGCTTCAACCTCAGTGAAGGTGGCAGGGAACGCACTTGATCGAGCAATTGCAGACTATATAAAGAAAACGCATAACCTTTCGATAGGGGATAAGACTGCCGAGGAAGTAAAGATTAGTGTTGGGTCTGCAGTTCCTGTACAGGAAGAGCTCTCAATGCAGGTAAAGGGAAGGGATCTTGTGTCGGGTCTTCCGCGCACCATTGAACTTAAAACAAACGAGATCGTGCAGGCAATCTCACGCGAGCTTCGCGAGATGATGAATGCGGTACGCAAGGTACTTCAGGAGACGCCACCAGAACTCGCTTCAGACATTATTGATAACGGCATCATTCTTACGGGCGGTTCAAGCCAGTTGAGGAACATGGGAGAGTTGGTGTTTCGTCGCACAGGGGTAAAGGGGACGCTTGCGGACAACGCTTATTACTGTGTGGCACGCGGTACGGGTGTGGCATTGAATCACCTCGATACCTACAAGAAGAGCATTATCTCAAAGAAGTAGGGTTCGAACCTCGGTCTGCCACTTGTATCGCATATACTTATAGACATGATTATTGAATCCATAATGGTTTTCCTGCAGAAGAGTTTGCCAATAATGGGTGTTCTGTTATTGCTAGCCGCAGTTGTATTGAAGATGAGCCAGAAATCTAAAGTCGAAGCGCCACAACAGGAAACGGATATGGCAGTTGACGAGGTAGAGAAAAAACCCGCCGAGACAATTCAAGTTATGTTGAATGACGAGGGTACTGTTGAAGAAGTTCCGGAGGAAAGAACTTCTATAGATTTTGGCCTCTTCCAAGGAATAAAGTTTGGTCTTGGGTTTGGAATAGGCTTATCTCTGTGGGGGCTAATAGTTTTCATGCTGTTATATCAAGCGATAATAACCATGCTAAAGAGTGCCTTACTTGGACAATAAGGTCCCAACATCGTCCTAGACAGCCAGCTCCACATAACAAAACGCCACACTTTCGTGCGGCGTTTGAGAAGTAGATCGTATGTCTGGCGTGTTTATGGGAACTTACCGAAGGATGTTAGGTGTTTCGTTCTGTCCGAAACGACATCGCATCAAGCAAGGGGACTCCCGCACTCCAAGGTGACGGCACTCTGGCGCATCGAAGCGCCGTGGCTCGTTCATACGTGGTCAGCTAAGACCTCACTGCATCTGACGGTACTATATACTTAGTCATGATTTTTGTCAAGTACCCCACGCTACTTCACTAACCTAACAAGGACCGCTCGGTGCACCGACCGGTTTTAAAGCTACCTATTCTTGCGCGCTTCAAACGCTTTCTTTCCTAAGGCATAGCCAAGGTCGTAGTCTTCGTTTTGAGAAAGTTCAAGATGCGCTTCAGTGCCATTTTCCCCGGCACGGTAGCCCATTTCGCGAAGTGCTTGTGGTGATACTTCCTCGCCCTTCATATGATCCCAGACGCCTTTGCAATTATCGGGTCTGTCCCATCGTCCGGTCTTATGGTTGTACATGGCATACCTCCTCTTTGATTTATATACCGCACCAATCCTGCGATTTGAAGTGGTACTCTCTATCTATGAACTCCGAACGAATGGGCCAGTTTAAGGACAGTTGGTTTGATCCAGAAGGAAACGAGTATCGCGCCCATATGCCCGTTAGCTACGGCGCATTTCTCAAAGAAGCTCTGAAGCGAGCAGAGCAGGGGAAGTTGTCGTACCCCGATCTTGTGTCCCCGCGCATGCGAGAGGTCATAAAAGAACTGGTATATAGTCGCGTTGAACAGGGAGGTATTGATCACGAACATATAGAAGAGAAGCAGATACTCTTTGCACTTCGTGATTTGAGTAAGGAGCATGCATGGACCAAGGATGAAGATATAGATATAGATTTGGTTCGTGCAAAAGTGCTTGAGCAGCTAGGATAAGTCAGGCGCTATTGACAAATATATATATATTTATGTAATATATACAACAAGTTCAACGGAGGCACATATGGATCTCATTGCCCTTGTTCTTCTTGCTAGCACGATTCTTTTCCTCTATCTCTGCATCGTCTGGAACCGAGACACTTGGTTCAACGCAATCCACAAGATTGTGTTTGCGATCATGACGATCGCGTGTGGTCTCGCCACACTTCACCAGCTGGGCTGGATGGTGCAGATTCCGGGATAAGAGCGGACTAGCAAGTAAGCGGCTGTCGAAAGACAGCCGCTCTTCGTATCTTAGGTTCTAGAGCCCAAGTGCCTTCAAAAAGACTTCCAACTCTTTTCCTTCTATCTTTCGTGCGGCGCCTGCAGGCAGCTTGCCTAGGGTGATGTTCATGATTCGTATACGCTCCAAGGTCTTAACCTCGTTGTGCATCGCGACTACCATGCGGCGAATTTGGTGACGCTTACCCTCCTTGAGGCCCTTAGTGAGCGCCTCGATC
>CAYXXJ010000045.1:0-2217 GCA_964469095.1 uncultured Candidatus Saccharibacteria bacterium | reverse complement strand
ATCTGCGTTGGTTTGGTGAAATCATCTTCAATCTGCACACCGCGCTCCATATATTCTTTAAAACTCTCACGAAGCGGACGCTCGGTTCGCACGACATATTCTTTCTCGTGTTCGTACTTTGGGCTCAGGAGGCGGTCCGTAATACGTCCATCATTTGTGAGAATGATAAGCCCACTCGAGTCTTTATCGAGACGTCCGACCGGGAACATGCCTTTCAACTCAGGAATGTCTCTGATTGCCATAGCAATATCTTGATTCTCGTTTTGCGGGGAATGCGTAACAACTGAGCGTGGCTTGTGGTATGCGTAATACGCACGCGCTGCGCGGTTCTTCTCATTGCCGCGCACTTCTACGTTGTCGGTTTGGGTAACTTTGTCACCAAGTGTTGCTGTTCGTCCATTCACCAACACTTTCCCAGCTTCAATGAGCGCATCGGCGTCCCGACGAGTCGCTACACCTTGGTGGGCGAGGTATTTATTGAGGCGCATGGGGTAGTCGGCCATTAGAGCTGACTATAGCGCGCAAAAGCACTTCAGCAACCAGTACAGGGAATATAAGAAAAGAGCGGACCTAATTGGTCCGCTCTCGCACCACGTTACTTCTTTTTGTTGCACTTTGAGCAACGTCCGCAGTAGCCACAGCCACTGCCGCGATGGCCGCCGTTTCCGTGCTTTGAGCCCGGATGGTTACACTTGCGGCCTTTATTCGATGCCATGATGGCAACTCCTTCTTCACAAGATCCCCCTTGAAGACACTAAATGAAAAGTCTGTGTTGTCAATGCGTCATCAGCATATGCGCTAGAATCGGTACATGCGTCACCACGCCTATTTCTATGCTTGAGATATCGAGGAGGGGGTAGGAGCGGCAAAGCGCTTTGCCAAAGAATCCCTGAAGCTTGAAGGAGATACAAATCCTGATCTCCTTACGCTTCGCTACCCACTCTTTTCGGTAGATGATGCGCGCTTTGTTTCAGAACTTTCAAGCCGGGTGCCTGTAAGTGGCGAGAGTCGTGCACTTATCATTGCTGCAGGACGCATCTTCCATGAAGCACAAAATGCTCTTCTTAAAACCTTCGAGGAACCAACACCTGGCACCTACCTCATTCTTATTGTTCCTTCAGAAGGGAACATCATAGAGACGCTGCGCTCACGTCTCTTGGCACTTCCCGGCGAAACTGCCGCAACCATCTCAAGTCTTAGTGCAGACTTTGTAGACGGCACGCCTGCAGCGAGAGAGAAGGTACTTGAGTACATACTTGACCAAGCAAAGTCTGATGATCCTGAAGAAAAACAAGCTGCACGTCTTGAGGCGCTTCGACTTGCCGAAGGTGTCGCACAGCGTGCCTATATAGCAAAGCGCACTCCCGAAACCTACGCACTCCTGTCTGACCTTTCCCGCCTCATTCCCATACTCCATGAGCGTTCCGCACCCCTTAAACCCATTCTCGAGCACCTCTCACTGGTGATGCCGAAAAGACTTGACAAATAATTAATACCTGATACTGTTTGTTCCTGTGAGGGCGCGTCGGGTACCTCACAGACTATGTACGCAAATCCCGACTTACGCTGATAGAAAGGACCATCTCGAATGGCCCAAGGAAATCACCAGTTTGCACTTGTGCAAAGCAATTCCGTCGAGTTCGTCGCTTGCGTGCAGGGGATTTATCTCAACTGCAAATCGCAAATCATCGACTGCAACTCACAACTCAACGTCGACCCGAAGCCGTCTGAGGACGTCGCTAAGGCGATCAACACGTTGAAGAGCGGTTCGGTGCGGCGCCAGCAATGGGCCCTCCACCAACTGTTCGACAAGTTCGCTGGCAAGACCGTGAAGGGCGAGCCAGTGACGCCGCTTGATGATGCGGGCAAGAAGGCAGCAGTCGAATTCATTCGGCCGATGAGGAAGAACCTCTCGGAAGCATTGTTCGATCACGCCCTCGCCGCCGGCGTTTTCAGCGGCCAGACGGAAGAGTCTGAGCCAAGCGCACCTGCTCAAACAGCAGCGGCGTAACTACAACCTCAAACGAGGTTCCCCCGGAGTGAAAGCTCCGGGGGTTCGTTTTTATAGAACGCTCTGATTTGCTACACTATCCTCTAATGGCATACGATTTCTCAAAACTCAAAACACATATTAAAGAAACTGAAGAGTGGCTCGGACGTGAATTCACTACAATTCGCACTGGCCGCGCTTCCGCAGCACTCCTTGATGGCGTGAAG
>CAYXXJ010000044.1:5773-6834 GCA_964469095.1 uncultured Candidatus Saccharibacteria bacterium | reverse complement strand
GGCCGCCATACGGCCTGAACATTAGCTTTTTCGGATGGATTTAACTCTTCTTTGATTTCATTTTTTGCGGCTTCAACCGGAACAATGGCCTCTTCCTGGCTTACGGGAACAGGCGCTTCAGACCCCTGCTCTTCAAATCGATGTGCTCGTATTGAGGGTTCATATACGTACCAACTTCTTCCGACTAGCCTTGCTTCGACTCTACCTTCACGGCAAAGCTGACCTACGTAGTCTTTTGCATATCCTGTAATAGCTGCAGCACGTTTAGAAGAGACATAGGTCTTTCCATCAATTGTAAGTTCATCCATCCAAGGATTATATGCGAATCTCGTCTTGTCGAGAAGAGATTATATACAGGTCTATCCGAGATAGAAAAAGCAGGTACTACGAGCCTTTTGCCAGCTCTTGTGTGAGCAATTCTCGCAGCACAGCAGGGTTACCCGCACCCTTGCTAACCCTCATAGAGGCTCCGAGGAGGAACTGGAGGGCTGCTTCTTTGCCTGCACGGTATTCTTCTACAGCCTTTGGATTTGCCTTAAGAACCTCTAAAACCACCCCTTGGAGCGCAGTATTATCGCTAACCTGAAGAAGGCCTTCGCGCTCTGCAATAACCTGGGGCTCTCCGCCTTCCTTCCAGAGCAATGCGAGAACATCTTTTGTGCCTCGAGAAGACAAATCTCCCCTCTTGGTCATACGCATCAGAGCAACGAAAGCTTCTGGCATAAGCTTCCCCTCTTCAGCTTTAAGCAGACTGGCGACATCTGAAACGATGTAGTTGGTCGCAAGACGTAACAACTCAGCGTCGTTCGTTGTATTTTCCTGCACCGCATCAAACAACGTCTTTAGATATACATTCTGAAGAAGCATCTCTGCATCTTCACTCTTTAGTCCAAGCGCAGCGTATCTACCGCGTCGCTCTGCAGGAAGTTCCGGTAGCGAATTCGCGAGCATCTCATCGCTAAATTCTGGAAGTTCCGATCGCATTACTTTTGGAAGATCTGGTTCTGGGAAGTAACGATAGTCCGCACTTCCTTCTTTCGATCGCTGATGGAATGTTTCTT
>CAYXXJ010000044.1:4642-5763 GCA_964469095.1 uncultured Candidatus Saccharibacteria bacterium | reverse complement strand
ACTCCCGTTTCCTCCCATTCTTTTACCTGGCGCTTAACTTCAAACTCAATTGCACGCTCGACTGAACGGAATGAGTTCAGGTTCTTTACTTCAACTTTCGTACCAAAAGTATCGTCTTTTGAAACAGAGATATTTGCCTCAATGCGCATTTCTCCTTTTTCAAGATTCGCTTCTGATGCACCAAGATCACGAAGAAGAAGTTGGAGTTCGCGAGCAAATTCAGCTGCTGTTTTTGCATCATGTATAACTGGCTCAGTCACCAACTCCATAAGTGGCACTCCGGCACGGTTAAAATCAACTTTCGACAAACCGCTACCGTGTGACGAACGTGCAGTATCTTCTTCAAGATGTACGCGCGTTATTGCAACGCCGTTGAGTGCGCCGCCTAATACAAACGGGTGTTCGTACTGACTGATTTGATATCCCTTTGGAATATCTGGGTAGAAATAACTCTTACGATCAAATTCTGCGTAGTCAGCAAGCGTGCCGTTCAAAGCCTTACCGACACGAAGTACCTGACGAACTGCTTCTTTGTTTATGGTTGGAAGTGCACCAGGATGCGCAAGACACACCGGACATACGTGGGTGTTTGCTTCTGTTTCGTCAGGATCGTTACGGCACTCACAGAACATCTTTGTTCTGGTAGAGAGTTCCGCGTGGATCTCGAGACCTATCGTTGGCCTATACGAGGCTGCCATCCCCCCTTTATAGCTGGGATTCTGATTCGAGCAAGCGAGTCAGGCGGTCCGAGAACACTTTTACGGCCTCATCATCGAGTATAGATACGGTCGCTACCTCACCCTTCCCTACCACAGCTTCTAGCTTAGAAAGCTTGCTCTTGAGCTCTTCTGGCTCAAGCATATCTGATTTGGAGAGCACTACGAGCTCGTGTTTTTCGGCGAGCCCCCTCCCAAAGGACTCAAGTTCATTTCGAATAGCTTTATATGCCTCTTCGACATCATCTTGTTCAGCCGAGATAAGATGCACAAGTATTTTGGTCCTTTCTATATGTCTTAGGAACTTAGAACCAAGACCTCGTCCTGCCGAGGCGCCCTCAATAAGACCTGGGACGTCAGCTAGAAGGTAGCCATAGAAGTCACCGAGATGCGGGTCGAGTGTAG
>CAYXXJ010000044.1:3644-4632 GCA_964469095.1 uncultured Candidatus Saccharibacteria bacterium | reverse complement strand
GCGCCTACCTTAGATTTGGCACGAGTAAGAGCATTTAAAAGAGATGACTTTCCTGCGTTCGGGAACCCAATAAACCCGGCGTCAGCGATCAGTTTTAGGTTGATTTCGATATCCCCACCCTGCCCCGGTTTGCCAGGGGTTTTCTCAAAAGGATTCTGGTTTGTGGAGCTTTTGAAGTGGGCATTTCCATACCCTCCTGCGCCTCCCTTAAAGACCGTTACGCGCATTCCTTCTTTAAGAATCTCAACGACTTCCTTAGTTGAACTCATGGTTGCAACAGTACCTACCGGTACTTTAAGAATGGTTGGTTTACCATCTGCTCCATGTTTATTGTTTGCACCACCTGCTTCTCCGTTTTCTGCACGGAATTTCTTGGTGAAGCGATAACTTGAGAGGACCGCAAGATCACGTACTCCTTCAAGGATGATGTCTCCGCCCCTTCCGCCGTCACCGCCAACAGGACCGCCTCGAGCAGTTTCTTTTTGTCTTAACCAGCGCACAACGCCAGTGCCGCCGTTTCCAGCCTGAGCCGTTATCTTTACTTCATCAACGAATGCCATAAAGCCACCCTATCACAAATCTCAAGAGACGTAAGGAACCGGCCCTGCAAACGCAGGGCCGGGGATTGTTCACGTAATGAAGGTTGGAGCTCGCTTTAAAAGATCGTCGGCTGAAAGCCCAACCTCTTCTGCGAGCTTGAGTGCATTCACGAATAGTTTTACAGAAGCATCTTTGAGACGCTCTTCGTCTTCAGGCGCGACCATGCCCTCATGATCAAACCGTTCAGTCACCGCCGCAATCTTTCCCATCGTTTTGAGTACATGCGCAGTCGAATGCTTTACGAGAAAAAGCTTTCTTGCGTTCCTGCTCTTCCCTTGAAGCTCAGGGTATCTATGGTCATTGCACATCCATGTAGCCGCAATGTGCTGCATAAGTGCCTGCAGATCTTTCATCACTTCCTCCTTTGTGGAACTACTGAGGCAACCGT
>CAYXXJ010000044.1:0-3634 GCA_964469095.1 uncultured Candidatus Saccharibacteria bacterium | reverse complement strand
TCTTATACTTCAGTGTCTGTGTCTGTTCTCCCTTCTTAATAGTGACTGTATCGTTCCGACCGTATTCCTTTCCCTGCTTCATAACTGGCTGCCCTGGAGCGGCGCCTGCTTCAGACGCAGCAATGATCTTCTCGCGTACTTTCGCTTCTTCAGCTTTTATCTTTGCATCGTCTGCGGGCACAATGCGTGGTAGTGCTTCACAAATCGCTTTGTCTACTGACGCAAGCATACGATTAAATTCAGCCAATCCCTCACGCCGATACTCGATAAGCGGATCACGCTGACCGTAAGCCCGAAGCGATACGGAGCGGCGCAAATACTCCATGGTTTCAAGCTGCTGGAGCCACATAGCGTCAACAATCTGAAGTAGAAGGCGTCGAAGCACCCTAGGATAGGCTTCTCCGAACTCCTTTTCTTTAGCCGAAAGCGCGGCAAGAGCCCTTTCATCTCCCGCTGCTATGGTCTGCATTTCTTTCAAAATGTCTTCATCAGAGCCTTCTAGTGCAGTACTGCGGCGCGCATAGACTGAGAGGCGCTGCGTATTCAGTACGTCATCGTAGGCTAGTACTTGCTTTCGTGCATCAAAATTAAATCCTTCGATTCGCTTCTGGGCTGTTTCAAGCGATTTAGTGATCATACCGCTCTCAATCGGTTCGTCCTCAGGAATCTTGAAGGTACCCATAACGTTTTTCACCATGTCCGAAGCAAAGACACGCATGAGCTTGTCCTCAAGTGATACGAAGAATCGTGTCTGACCCGGATCTCCTTGACGTCCTGAACGGCCACGAAGCTGGTCGTCGATGCGGCGCGCTTCATGACGCTCGGTACCAATTACCGCGAGTCCACCAAGAGAGCGTACTTCTTCACGCTTTTCAGGAGACGCAAGTGCTCCTCCAAGCTTAATGTCGACACCACGGCCGGCAAGGTTTGTGGCAACGGTTACTCGTCCTTTCTTACCTGCTTCAGCAATAATTTCTCCTTCTCGTTCATGATTCTTTGCATTCAATACTTCATGCGGAACTCCTGCATCGCGAAGCACACTCGATACCACTTCATTGTCTTCAATAGAGACCGTACCAATAAGGATCGGCTGACCTGTCGCATGCATTTCTTTCACTCTTTTTGCGAGCGCACGATACTTTCCTTTAGCATTCTGGAAGATCAGGTCGTTTAGATCTTGTCTTGCGACTGGGCGATGTGTAGGAATACTTACTACCTCAAGGCCATAGACAGTGAAGAATTCTTCCTCGGAAGAAAGTCCGGTACCTGTCATGCCCGCAAGTTTGTCGTACATACGGAAGTAGTTCTGGAAGGTCACACTTGCGTAGGTGCGCGTCTCTCGCTGTATGCGTACCCCTTCTTTTGCTTCTACTGCCTGATGGAGACCCTCAGACCATCTACGCCCGTAAATTCATCCACAATCACTACCTCCCCATCGCGCACTACATACTCTTTATCCTTCTTAAACAACGCTTTGGCACGAACGGCAGTATCCAAATGATGCGCATACTTCATTCCTCCTTCGGTATAGAGGTTCTCAATGCCAAGTGCCTTCTCCGCCTTCTCAATACCCTCAGGTGTTACCTGAACTGCACGCTGTTTTTCATCTACAGAATAATCGGCTCCTTCTGTAAATGAAGAAACAATACGTGCGAACTGCTGATACAACTCCCCTGCGTCTGCCGCTGGACCGGAAATAATAAGCGGAGTGCGTGCTTCATCGATAAGAATTGAGTCGACTTCGTCGATAATCGCGTAGTGATGGCCGCGCTGATTTATCTGTGCCGTGTCGTAGGCAGTGTTGTCGCGCAAATAATCGAAGCCAAGTTCATTGTTCGTCGCATACGTAATATCTGCCGCATACGCTTCTTTTTTGGTTGCAGGGCGAAGATAGTCGTAAAAGACTTTAAAGGAACCTGCCTGGTCACGTTCTGCATCTTCATCGCTTCGTACATGAGAGCCGTCGTACAGATACGCACCACCCGAGGTAATAACACCAACTGAAAGACCAAGTGCTGCGTACACCTGTCCCATCCACGCAGCATCACGTCGCGCAAGATAGTCATTCACCGTCACGATATGTACCCCTTTACCACTCATGGCACGGAGAGTTGTTGGCAACGTAGCAACAAGCGTCTTTCCTTCTCCAGTGCGCATCTCAGCAATCTTTCCTGACGCAAGCGCGAGCCCACCAATAAGTTGTACGTCATAGTGACGATTCTGGAGGGCGTCGTCCGTAAGAGGTGTGAGTTCAGGTTCAAACGCTGCTGCTTTTTGCACAACAGCACCAGCCGCCTTCACAAAGGCGCCTGATTGGTTCTTTGAGAAAAGGGTTCCAAGAAGACCCATGATGCGGGCCACTATAGCACTTTGCGGTGTTTTGCGCTTCTACTCTCTATAACGAAACACTCCCCCGTGAGGAGGAGTGTTTCGTTCGTGCGCTATTTGCGCTTTGCAGTCTTGCGGCGCTTTTTCGTCGCCTTCTTCGCAGTCTTTTTTGCAGACTTGCGAGCCTTCTTCTTTGCCATGAGGTACGTAATTACGTTGGCTTATATATCGACCCACTGCGTGAGAAATAATTTCACACGGAGTGTGCTACTTCGTAGTATCGCTCACTAGAAATTTTTTTGTGCGCAAAATGCGCGACATGTGGATAACTTTTTTCTACAAACAATTTTTACAAACCAAGTTCGCGTGCAAGTTGTGTGAGATTTGCATTCCATTCAGGATGCACTGTTGCAAGTCGCGCAAGTTCTGCACGCGCTTCTGCAGTGCGTCCTGCAAGTACAAGTGCTTGCACGTACAAGTAATTTGCTTGTTCAACTTCTGGTGTTGTCTGACGCTTAAGGTACGCAGAGCGAAGTAGTTCGGTGTACATACCCGCGTTGTAGTACGCGAAGCGAAGCAGATCATGATCAACGGTGGTAGTGCCGAGCGCCTCAATGAGTACCGCGTCCCCTGCCGCCTTATCCCCTGCGCCGTATGCTCCTGCAGCAACGTAACGAGCTGCTTCTTGGTTTCTCGTATCAAGCGCGTACGCTTTTTCAAAGAGTGCACGGGCGCTCGCTATGTCCCCCGCCTTCCATTTCCCAATACCAATCTGGTACATGATGCCCTGTTTTGTAGGCGAGTACGTAAGCGCAGTTTCTGCTTCCTGTATTGCTTGCGCAAGGTTTCCTGAACCCTCAAGTGCCTGTGCGTACTGTAGTCGCATGCGGGCATCTTCAGGCATTTCAGCAAGCTGTGCTTGTGCTTCTGACACTGCGAGTGTCATGAGTTCTTGTTTGAGCGCTGGAGGCACTGATGCATCACGTGTTGCGGCTGATGCGTACGACAAGAGCTGTTCGCGTACTTCTTGCTTTGCAAACGTTCCACTCTGAAGCGCTGCTTTGAAGTGTGCCAATCCCTGATATGGGTCACGACTTGACACAGCACGAATAAGTTCAAGGTTACCGGTGATGCCAGGAACGTTCACCACATACACAAACGCAAGACCAAGAACAAGTGCAGCAGGTGCGACAACCGTCGATATGGTCGCCTGTGATGGTTCTCCAAGACGAGCCACACTTGGAATAGGTTTTGCAGTTGCTTCGTGCGCTGTCGCAAGAAGTGCTGCAAGGAATATATAGGTGAA
>CAYXXJ010000043.1:5145-7120 GCA_964469095.1 uncultured Candidatus Saccharibacteria bacterium | reverse complement strand
GGTCTCTACGAGCGCGCGAATCTTCTTGTCGTAAACAAGGAAGAAGCGGAGCGTATTCTCGGCCTTCCTGAAACAGGTGGTGACCCGAAGATGTTGCTTGAAAAAATGCGAGCGTTTGGCCCCCAACATGTGATCATTACTGATGAGCGTAATGGTGCCTACGCCTATGACGGCACCGAGATACTGCATGTTCCTATGTATCCTGACCGTCGTGCACCAAAGGAGCGCACGGGCGCAGGAGACGCATTCGCTTCTACAGTGACCGCAGCACTCGCACTTGGAAAACCCTGGAAAGAAGCACTTCTCTGGGCACCCATTAACTCTATGGCGGTGGTGCAAGAAATCGGCGCTCAGAAGGGTCTTCTCAGTCGCAGCGAACTTGAAGCCTTTCTGAAAGAGGCACCACCAGAGTACAAACTTTCTGTGCTTTAACGAAGCATTTCACGCGCAGCTTCTGCAATCGCGTGCGCATCAAGACGGTAGTACTCGATCAATTCGTCTGGTTCCCCTGTTTGACCAAACTCATCATTGATACCAAGACGACGCACGGGGACCGGGTGTGCGCCTGAAAGAAACTCAGCGACAGCGCTACCAAACCCTCCTGCTATTTGATGCTCTTCAATAGTTATTACACGCCCCGCTTTCTTTGCTGCTTTTAGTACCGCAAGCTCATCAAGTGGTTTAATCGTTGGAATCGACAGCACGATTGATCCGATACCATCAGACTCAAGTGCACGCGCAGCAACAAGCGCGTTATACGCCATCGCTCCTGTTGCAAGAAGCGCAACCTTAGGTGACTCACTCTCCCAAAGCGTAAGTGCCTTTCCTATTGCAAACGGTGTTTCCTTAGTTGTGTATACCGGTACGTTTGAACGTCCAAATCTAAGATAGACGGGGCCCGGATGAAGGGCTGCCGCCACTACTGCTTTTCTCGCCTCTTCTGCGTCGGACGGATTTACGACCACCATATTGGGGAGTGCCCGCATGAGCGCAATGTCCTCGAGCATTTGGTGTGTCGCTCCATCAAGACCAACCGAAACACCCGCATGCATGCCCCCTATTTTTACCGGCTGATTATTCAGCGCAATCGTTGTACGTATCTGTTCATAGTTTCGTCCTGGAGAAAAGGCGGCATAGGAAGTAATAAATGGAATCTTTCCTACTGCGGCAAGTCCTGCTGCTACTGTTGCCATATTTTGTTCAGCAACACCGATTTCAATAAACCGATCTTTAAATTCTTTCTCAAACCACTCTGCCCGGGTTGATTCTTTAAGATCAGCTGAAAGTACTACCACCTTCGGGTTTGCTTTGCCTGCTTCAACGGTACCTGTCCCAAATCCATCTCGAGTTGATTTCTGCTCGAGATTCTTAGCAAAAGGATCGGCTACGAGTCGTGCGTCTTTGTTAAGCATATTCTTTGTGTACTTTACCGCCGATGGTTCGTATCTCTTTTAGATAGCGCTCTCCCTGCTCTTTATCAGGCACACCCTTACCAACAGCGCCTCCGTGCCAGTGATAATCAAACTCTATTTCTGGCACTCCTTTTCCTGGAATCGTATGCGCAAGAATGAGTGTTGGCTTTTCGTGTATTGCTTTTGCTTGTTCGGTCGCATCGATAAACGCCTCAATATTGTGTCCATCAACTTCAATTACATGCCAATTAAATGCACGGTACTTATCTGCAATCGGCTCAAGCGGCATAACGTCTTCGGTCATACCATCAATCTGTATATTGTTACGATCCATGATTGCTGTGAGACCTGAGAGTTTGTATTTTCCGGCAAACAATACGGCTTCCCAGATATTTCCTTCCTGCTGCTCCCCGTCAGACATCACGCAGTAAACTCTGTTCTTTTTCCCATCCATACGAAAGCCGTACGCCATACCCGCTGCTTGCGAGAGTCCGGAACCAAGCGGACCTGAGGTGGTTTCAAGGCCCGGTAGACGCTCGCGCTCGGGATGCCCCTGGAGTCTC
>CAYXXJ010000043.1:0-5131 GCA_964469095.1 uncultured Candidatus Saccharibacteria bacterium | reverse complement strand
TGCATGTGCCATGGTTGCGTACTGCACCGGAACCGTGTGGCCATTTGAGAGGACCAACCGATCCCGCTCTTCCCACGAAGGATTCTTTGGATCGTGTTTCAAAATATGGAAATACAAGGACGCAAACAGATCAGCCATGCCAAGTGGGCCGGCGGTATGTCCTGACTTTGCCTCCACCAACATCTCTATGATGGTCTCGCGTATAGTTCGCGCTTTCTCTTCAAGGTGCAAAATCTCTTGTTCGGTAAGAGCCATACAGAGAGTATAGCGTGCTATCGCTGATGGTACGTACCATATTCCTCAGCAATACGTGCAAAGCGCGCAAGTTTTTCTTCTATGCTGGGAGCATTCCACAAGTCACTTCCAACTACCAGTCGATCTACCCCTGCAGCAAGTAAATCTGGAGCGGTCTCCTCTGAGGCGGCGCCGTCTATTTGAATCAGTACATCGGGATGTGTACTTCGAAATCTGCGTAACTTCTCAAGCACCCGCCGATCAAGGGGTTGCCCCTGCTTCCCTATGGTTTTGATGCCCATAAACTGAATATATTCAGCTGCATCAAGAAACGGTTCGAGAATGCTCGTATCGGTATCTATGTTTATCGCAAGCCCAAGTGATAACAGTTCCGGAGCAAATCCTTTCTCATAACCATAGGTACGCTTTAGGTCATCAATGAGTTTCGGCAGAAAACGAGCTGACTCAACATGTACCACAAGCCGCGTTGCACCAGCGGCAATCCAAAACCCCGCCACTTTTTCTGGATTCTCCACCATGAGATCTATTTCATACGTAAAGTGTCCTAGTGACTTTAGCCATGGTTCTCCTTCAGGAAATCCGTACAGATCTTCTTTATGTGCGTACGGCCATGTCGCAGGTGCAGCAAACCGTCCATCGACCACATCTATCTGCACTACAGGAACAAGACCTTCAATGCTCTGAAGTTTTGCTTCGAGGTCTTTTCGAGAGGACGTAAGGATCGTCGGTACGACGATAGACATTACGGAAAGTATAGCAGTGCTATGGGTTCTGGTAGCAGCCGTCTTCAGTCCATGCAGCACCATCAGAAGTGGTGGTTGCGTTACCCGAAGATCCAAGACAGAGGAAGCGTGCAGCACCCGCCTTCAAGCTCTGATACGGAAGATACGCCATGATGCTGTACCGTTCTGTGGTATTGGGGTTGGTGGTTTGGAAATACAAACAGCTCGAAGAACAAAAAGGAGCGACGGCGTTTAAGAGGCGCTGACACACTTGTGACGCATTTGTTGAAAACTGCGATGATGTGAAGCCGGTACAACCTGACTGTGGTTTCCAGGCACCACCATTCTTAATGCCCGCATAGGAACCAGTGTGTGAACGTTCCTGTTCCATGAGATTGCGCAGCTGCTGTGCTTCTTGCAGAATCGCAGCGTCTGCAGCTTTGAGGCGTGCTTCGCGCATCGCAGAAAGTACAATTGATGAAAGAATGCCAATGATGGCAACGACCATCAGGAGTTCTATGAGTGTGAAGCCTCGACGAGTACGCATAGTTAGAGGACCACCTGGGCGGGCGTGGGTTGTGGAGGTGACTTTGCAGAGTCTTTAAGGAAGTAGACGGCCGCAAGAAGAC
Organism: uncultured Candidatus Saccharibacteria bacterium; assembly: GCA_964469095.1. Taxonomy (GTDB): domain Bacteria; phylum Patescibacteriota; class Minisyncoccia; order Phycocordibacterales; family Phycocordibacteraceae; genus C7867-001. The sequence continues at coordinate 3,525 of CAYXXJ010000043.1, read as the reverse complement.
AAAGTGCACCAATAACAAATAGTACGACCTGGGCGCCGGTCTCGGTTTTTACTATCCCTGTCCCGATTACAGCTCGAGAGAAAAACGATACACGCTTACGAACACCACTTCTGGTTACCGCAGACGGTTCATTGAAGACAACGGCCATGACCTTAGTATAACCTCTTTTGGGTATGGAGTTCTTTTGCTTGGGGACGGACTACCCAAGCTTCCCCTTCCTTCGCAAGTGCCGTTCTTCCGCGGTAAAAGGAGTCTTGAGAAAGCGTTTTACAGCATCTTTTGCCTCTGCTTCGGTGAGAAATCGAGCTCCAAGAGAGAGTATGTTTGCATCGTTATGTGCCCGCTCTGATTCAATAATTCCAAGAACAGAGCCGGTGGCATCTGTCTGAGGTCGTGCCGCCTCTCCGTAATACACTGCAGCACGCACTCCTGGTACTCGATTAGCTGCCATTGCTTCTCCCTGACCTGACCCTCCAATTACAATTCCAAATGAGCCCTCATGTTCAGCAACCTTAAGCGCACAAGGAATGACGAGGTCGGGGTAGTCGTCTCCTTCCACCAACGTCATTGCACCACAGTCCACCACCTGGTGACCAAGTTCTTGTAGATACGGCACGAGGATTTCTTTTAGAGAAAAGCCTGCGTGGTCTGCGGCAACGAAGAGTTTAGGCATGACAAGCCTTTATAGCGTGCTCAATCAGGGTGTGGGTATACCCCGCTTCGTTGTCATACCACGAGAGCACTTTCACAAGATTGCCACCCACTACTCTCGTCATCTCAAGGTCAGCAATGGATGCATGGCGATTCCCAATAATGTCTGAAGACACAAGTGGTTCTTCTGACACCGCAAAGATTCCTTTCCAGCGTTCTTGGTTTGCAGCATCACGAAGAATCTGATTTATCTCTTCTTTGGTGGTGTGCTTTTTAGTGACGAACGTAAGGTCTACATACGAACCAGCAACGGTAGGTACACGCACGGAGATGCCGTCAAAAAATGGAATGCCTTCCACAGCTTTCGTGACTGAGATAGCCGCACCCGTTGAAGAAGGTACGATGTTCTGCGCTGCTGCTCTTCCCTCACGCCAGTCCTTCTTATTCGGCCCATCAACAATTGATTGACTCGCTGTATAGCTATGTACCGTATCAAGCAGTGCTTTTTCTATATCAACGGTCTCTTTCATGATTGAGACAATCGGACTAGCAGCGTTTGTGGTACAGGAACCATTTGAGGTCACTGAGCAAGTTCCAAACTTATGCTCGTTAACACCCATGAGAATCGTTGCGCCAATAGATTCATCTCCTTTTGCGGGAGCTGAGATCACTACATGACGAGCGCCTGCATCAAGGTGTGCTTTTGCTTTCTCATACTCAGTGAAGAATCCTGTGGACTCAATCACCACATCGATGTCGAGGTCTTTCCAGGGAAGCGCGGCTGGTTCTTTCTCTGAAAAGAACTTTACTTCTCTCCCGTTCACGATTAGATTTCCGTCTTTTGCCTCGACTTCAAAAGGAGCTCGTTTATAGACTGTGTCGTATTTGAGGAGATAGGCGAGATTATCGTGCGCGCCAAGATCATTAATAGCTACTACCTCTATATCTTCTCGCTCCATGGTCTGGCGAAAGAATGCTCTTCCGATACGACCAAATCCATTAATTGCTGCTCGTGTTTTCTTCATTCCCTTATTCTAGCCTACAAGAATAGGCTCTATGCACACCCACTAGACTAAAGGAATTTAAAGGTGGGCAAGATCTTGAGAAGCCACTCTTCCATGGCAAGCGGGACTGAGATCTCATAGAGACGTCCTCCATGGAGGAGCCAGACTTCTCGCGTGTGTCCAAGAAGCGCCACTTCACTCATAAATGCTACTGCCGGTACTCCGTCTAGCATGATCGCTTCTTCGTTCTTTCTCACTCCCGAAGGGAGATCAAGGAGAAACCGGTCTTGTTCTATCTGCTTCTTGTTATACGGAATCGCATATATCTGAAGCGCATGGCCCTGCGGTTCGTTCTCAACAGTGATCGTTACCGCACTATTCCCCTCATCAAATACCTTAAGGGATGCGTCACTTTCATACGCAAAAGAAATGCGCAGCGTATCGTTTGTATAGCGCTTATACCCTTCCGGCAGATTAGTAGCTGTACTGATAGGTTCCTGTGCGAAGCGTTCTTCATTAGATACCGTGGTTCCTTGCGATCCAAACAAAGAAGGCGCGACAGGGGTTGGGTGATTCGTTTCGATTGGTGGTCGTAAGAAATAAGCAGTGAGAACCCCTCCACAGATAAGCGCAAGCACTATACCTCCTATCATCGGCGCATTGCGTCCCATACTAACGAATGATGACTCTACCCTCCATAATACGTAGCCTAAATCCTTCTGATATTCGAACGGGGCGAGCAACTGCAGCCGCTGGCTCGGTATAGGTCACTGAGAGCGTTGGGTCTTGGGAAGTACCCGTCTCCTCGGAGGTAGAAAACGTGACAATGTTTCCTGTAGCACTATTTCCTGGGGGCGGTGACTGGGCTACGTCATGACCCTCCTGTATACCAAGTTCGGTTGTTCCTCCAAGAGTAAGATAGCCTCTTCCAGTTGCGTTCAAGGTAAAGGTTGTATATGCGCTGGTAGAAATAGCTGTTATATCAAAACTATCACTTGCAGTTCCTACGTCCCAGGTAGTCCAGGTACCGCCCGGCCTCGTGATCGTGATCGTGTCGAGACCATCGTTTTCGTTATTTGTTTTTGCAGTTACATAAATAGCAACAGTTGCAGCACTTAGCGTTGATCCTACCGTTATGCTTGAAGTATCAAACGTGAGGTACCCGCGACCAATCTCACAGGTTCCTAAAATATTGGATCTATACTGCGCAGCGATATTTGCAGGTGTTCCTCCTCCGAATGTTGGTGCAGCTGCGCCTCCAAGAGCATCAATCCCGTTTACACAGTTACTGAAGTCAACTGGAAGACTAAAATCCGTGTCGCCAGTAAGAGCCATGTCGTACCATCCATCCGCCGTAGTACTGAAGCCTGAATAGGATGCTGCTTCTGCTCTTGGTGCAAAGAGATACGCGTACCTACCTTTTGTATATGCTTCATAGAACGCTGTTTTTGTTGTAGTTGCAGTCTCGCGTACATACCAAACTCCCTGTGTCTCTACAAAGATAGGAAGTTCGTATGCGGTTAGGGTAAGTATGGGTCTTCCATCATCCGTCACTCCTGTCTGTCGTGTGTATGAAGACTCGGTACGATATGACGGAAGTTCATCCTCTACTACAACCTGCGGAAGAGGTTCTCCTTGGTACTCATAGATGACTGTCCCGTCAGTAGTGATTTGATAGTCAAGAACTGTCCGAGTAGCGACCGGATCATTTATATCAACTACTGGAACTTTTACTCCTGGCACGCAGGTGAGCAATCCCAGGAGGCAGCCCACAAGAAGAACACGCCGATACTTAGTCAACATGTGTATAGACGATTTCAGAAATATCTTTAATAACACGTGCAAGCGTATCAAAATCTCTCCCCTGGGT
>CAYXXJ010000042.1:2626-7145 GCA_964469095.1 uncultured Candidatus Saccharibacteria bacterium | reverse complement strand
TTGGGTCTTGTGGAGCGCGTGATCCGCGATCATGTGAATGAAGACACCAAGAAGCGACTCCTCTCTGAGCTTGAGAACGAATACAAGACCAAGCACAAGGGCGCTAAGGATGATAAGGAGCGTGACGCGCTTAAGGAGCGCATGACGCTTGCAAAGAATGAAATTGACTCAATCGTGGTTGGTAAGGTCTTTGATGAGATCGCGTACCACCGCTTTTCAGTGAAGTACGGCACACTCTTTGAAGCAAAGATTGGTGCTGAGGCTATTTATGACATCTTCCGTGGCATCAAGCTTGAGGAACTCAAGACGAAGCTCGAAGAGCGTTACACCAAGGCCGCGTCAGCTGAGCGCGAGAAACTCGCTAAGCGCATCTCACTCATCGCATCGATGATCGCTTCGAAAGTACGTCCTGAGTGGATGTTCATGACGAAGATTCCGGTTATTCCACCAGCACTTCGTCCAATGGTTGCACTTGATGGTGGCCGCCACGCTACCTCAGACGTGAACGATCTCTATCGTCGCGTGATTAACCGCAACAACCGTTTGAAGAAACTGCTCGACATTCATGCTCCAGAAGTAATTCTTCGAAACGAGAAGCGTATTCTGCAGGAAGCAGTTGACGCATTGCTTGATAACTCAATCCGTAAGTCTGGCGCATCAGGTGGTGCACTCACCCCAAGTCAGCGTCGTCCATTGAAGTCACTTGCAGACTATTTGAAGGGTAAGCAGGGATACTTCCGTCAGAACTTGCTTGGTAAGCGTGTGGACTACTCCGGTCGCTCCGTGATCGTAGTGGGTCCTGACCTTGAACTCGATGAGTGCGGTCTTCCAAAGCACATGGCCTTGGAGCTCTTCCGCCCATTCGTGATTGCTGGTCTTCTTGATCGCGAGCTTGCCTTCAACATCCGTGGTGCAGGTCGTTTGATTGAAGACGGTGTACCTGAGGTGTGGGAAATCCTTGAAGAGGCTATTAAGGGTAAGTACGTGCTCCTTAACCGCGCTCCAACCCTTCACCGCCAGGGTATCCAGGCATTCCGTCCTCGTCTTATTGAAGGTGACGCAATCCAGCTTCACCCACTCGTCTGTCCTGCCTTTAACGCAGACTTCGACGGTGACCAGATGGCAATCCACGTACCACTCTCTGAAGAGGCACAGTGGGAAGCAAAGAACGTGATGAGTGCAAACAAGAACATCTTGAAGCCAGGTTCAGGCGAAATGATCGTCATGACCCAGAAGCCTCTCGATATCGTTCTTGGTACCTACTGGCTCACCAAGGAAGTGCCAGGTGCGCTTGGCGAAGGTAAGTCGTTCCCAAGTCCAAACGCAGCAATCCTTGCGCACGAATACGGTGCAATTGATCTACGCGCAAAGGTGGCAGTTCTCCCAACAGCAGGAAAAGAGAAGTACGATCCATTTGGCGGTAAGCCATTTGAGACGACGGTAGGACGTCTTCTCTTCAACACCGTGCTTCCGTCTGATTATCCGTACATGAACGAGGCTATCTCAACGAAGGTACTCTCGCGCATCATGAAGGATTGTATTGTTCGCTACGGTCTTGATGCAGTGCCAGGCATCGTAAACAAGGTGAAGCGTTTCGGTTTCGAGTACGCTACCAAGTCAGGTGTTACCTGGAGTCTTGAAGACGTAAAGGTACCTGCTGAAAAGCGCGCCGTTATTGACGCTGCAAAGGAGAAGGTCGCTAAGATTGAGCGTGACTATAAGGATGGTCTTCTTTCAGAAGAAGAGAAGCGTCGTATGGTGATTGAGATCTGGCACGGCGTGAAGACTGATGTTGAAAAGCTCGTCGAGGCAGTACTTGACCCTATGGGTTCAGTTTCTGACATGGTGCGCTCAGGCGCTCGAGGTTCTCTCGGTCAGTTGAACCAGATGGCCGGTATGAAGGGTCTCATTCAGAACACTGCTGGTGAGACAATTGAAGTGCCGATTCTTTCGTCAATGTCTGAAGGTCTCAACCCAGTTGAGTACTTCATGAGTACGCACGGTGCACGTAAGGGTCTTACCGACACTGCACTTGGTACTGCACGCGCAGGCTATCTTACGCGCCGTCTCTTCGACGTTGCGCAGGACTCCATCATTACGGAAACTGATTGTGGTACGAAGGCAGGAGTTACGATTGGTCGTGTCTCAGCGTCAGGTATCACGATTGATTTCGCTGAAGCAATTCGCGGACGTGTGTTGGCAGAGGCAGCTGGCAGCTTCAAGCGTGGCCACTACCTCCTTGCTGACGATGCTCGTGCACTTGCGGCCGACGCTGCAGTTGGAAGCGTTGTCGTTCGTTCGCCAATGAGCTGTGCTACACGCTTTGGTATCTGTGCTGCGTGTTACGGCATGGATCTCACGACGCAGGAATTGGTAGATCAGGGTGAGGCGGTCGGTACCGTTGCTGCACAAGCAATCGGTGAACCAGGAACGCAGCTCACTATGCGTACCTTCCACGCCGGAGGTACTGCGTCAGTAGGTGGCGACATTACCCAAGGTCTTCCTCGTGTTGAAGAAGTCCTTGAAAAGCGCACGCCAAAGGTACCAGCAGTGGTAGCTAAGACTGATGGTATGGTGGTTGAGATTAAGGAAGAAGGAAGCGAGAAGGTTATCGTGGTTGCTCACGAAGCTGGTCAGACTGCGAAGAAGTCTACAAAGAAAGCAAAGAACTCCGAAGGATCAATTGAGTACGCCGTTACCTATCCTCGTATGCCGCTTGTGAAAGCAGGTCAGGCAGTGAAGAAGGGACAGCTTCTCACCGACGGTTCTGCAGATCTTGATGAACTCTTCGAGTACGCAGGTAAGGCAGCAGCACAGGAGTACATCATCTCTGAAACTTCAAAGATCTATGAGCTCCAGGGTGCAAGCGTGTCGCGTAAGCATCTTGAGGTAGTCGTAAAGCAGATGTTCTCTCGCGTGACGGTCACTGACGTTGGAGACTCTGATTACGCAGGAGGTGATGTGCTGGAGGATTGGGAATACAACGAAGCAGTGAAGATTGCGGAGGAAGAAGGAAAGATTGCGCCGAAGGCACGCGAAATGGTGCTCGGTATCAAGGAGTCCGCACTTTCTCGCCGCTCGTTCCTCTCAGCTGCCTCGTTTGAGCAAACGACGAAGATTCTCATTAGTGCCGCACTGAAGGGTTCTGTGGATACACTTCGTGGTCTTAAAGAGAACGTGATTCTTGGTCGCCTCATCCCAGCAGGTACTGGCTTTGCAGGCTCCAAGAAGCGCATGGCTATCGAAGCTCTTCAGAAGACTCGGGAGACCGCTCGTGCTGAGCGTGAAGCAGATGAGGCAATGCTTGCATCGGCTGAAGCCGCAGCAGCACCGAAGGTATAAGGAAGGGAAGAGGTGCACACGAGAAAACCGCTCACTTGGGCGGTTTTCTCATATATTGACTAATAGTAATAAGTGTGATATTATATTAAAGCACTTCTAACGAGGTGTCATCCATGAGTAATGGGTGTTGTACCTAAAGCGAAGGAAGAATAACCATGAGCAATGGTTCATACGAACGTTTCGGCAAGCTCCAAGCCGCGCTCGGTAAGATCGTTTTTGATGATCGCCGACATCTCGAAAGTGTCTGCGCCGTCCTTCAGGGATTGGTGTTTGATAAATTCGAGTGGCCTAAGAGTAAAGACTGGAACCAAATTCGTTTTGTCGCGAAAAAGAATCCGGCCATGGCCGCGATACTCGCGAATCTCGACCTCAACGATACAGACGTCTCAACGCGGCAAATTATCGCAGCGTTCCCGCAATGCTTCCGTGAGGAAGCGGCGCCGGGCCCGATCCCACTTTCATGCATTCGTGCAATGGCAGTGGAGAAGGGGCGAGAAGTGTTCAAACACTCACGCGATCGCGGAGAAACGTTTGACGCAGAGCGTTATGCGCAATTTCCGCATAGCTACGGCGTACTCGATGATCTGAACCTGCAGTATGCGTTATTCGTGACCAGTGCAGCAGCGGATCAGTGGGACGAGCTTGAGCAACGGCCTCAGTTCGCAGAACTGAAGCAGGGCGACCTAGTCGTTCTCGACTATCTCGGGCTCTCGGTGGTTGTTGAAAACAACCAGAACTCGGGGGTCCACGAAATTGCGTTCGTCTCCGCAGCGTCCGTCGATCACACGTGCTAGCAGCACGATAATCATGCTAAGGCCCGGCAGCAATGCCGGGCCTTATACTATTGACTATTTACACTAAATGTAGTATATTGTTTTCAGACCTGATCTATCTCAGGCAAATAAGAGAAAGGTGCTTTATGCGTGTAGTGATCTGCGGCCTCGCCGCTCTCGCACTCGTAACTACCGGTCTTTCGGCATGCGGTCCTTCAGAGGCACAGCAGGCCGAGCAAGCCCAAGCTGCACTTGATGCACATCGTGACACCGCTCGTCGCGAACTTGATGAGTTGGTGGAGAGTCGTCTCTCAACAGATGACTACATGATCTACACAGGCGAGATGTATCGAATTTCTAAGGCCCGTGAACTTGGTCTTTCGGACCTTGCGACCGGTCAAGAA
>CAYXXJ010000042.1:0-2616 GCA_964469095.1 uncultured Candidatus Saccharibacteria bacterium | reverse complement strand
GCGAACGTCCTCAGCGAGCTGCAGAACTCGGTCTCCCGACCACTGCAACCGACGAGCAAATCTACCAAGCACGTGAAGCGCGTCTGCGTACGGAAAATCATGCACGACGTGCCGAATATCTCGGTGTTCCGACCTCAACGTCGGACGCAGATCTTGAACGGCTCGAATCGCAACGTCGCCGTGAACGAGCGGCGCGTCGCATGGGTCTTGAGGCTTCCGCAACGTGGGAAGCTATCGAGGCTGCGCAAGATGAACGCGAACGCTTGCGTGACGCAGTTGCACTTGGTCTTGAGCCAGATGCTTCTGTGCAGGAGATTCGGCAACGACGCTCTGAACGGGCGAATACGCCGGAAGCACGTGCGCGAGCAGTCCGCTTTCAGCAGTTGTTTGAAGCCCGCGAGAATAAACTCCGGATTCAGGCTCAACTGACTGAAGCAACTCGCGTCGTCAATGCGCTTGAGCGGGGTCTTCCTGCGAGCGCAACCGTCGAAGACATTCATCAGTACGAAATTGATCGTGTTCGCCGGACGACTGCAATCCTTGTGGGTCTTCCTGAGGATAGTGGCTGGGCCGAGATCTACGACGCAACGAACTACGAGAATCGCACGTTCTACTAATCTCTTACCGCCAGGTATCCCTCTCGGGACGCCTGGCGGTTTTCTTTATCGTAAGAAAAGGCATAGTATGGGCATACCTATGGCCGATACCGCCCAGAAAGTGAAGGACAAACTGTCGATTGTCGACGTGGTCGGTTCCTACGTAAAGCTCACCAAGGCCGGTCGCTACTATCGCGGACTCTCTCCCTTTAATAAAGAGAAGACCCCTTCGTTTTATGTAAACCCGGAACGTGGCACCTACTACTGTTTCTCTTCTTCTCAAGGGGGTGACCACTTCACGTTTGTTGAGAAGATGGAGGGGGTTGATTTCAAAGGGGCACTGAAGATTCTTGCTGAGAAAGCTGGTGTGCCTCTTGAGTATTCAGGAGGGAAGAAGAATACTGACACTACCGACAGGCTTCGAGAAGCAATGGCACGAGCCGAAGCCTTTTATAGCAGAAACTTGGACGAAAAAGGCGCAGCATATGCGTACGCACTTTCTCGTGGTCTCACACCAGAAACCATAAAGACGTGGGCACTAGGCTACGCGCCTGACGCCTGGAGAGCACTCCTTGAAGAATTAACCGCAGCAGGGTTCTCAACGAAAGAGCTTCTTGATGCAGGTCTCATAAAGGAAGCAGACGGAAAACCTGGCACCTATTACGACCGGTTTCGTAACCGACTCATGTTCCCGCTTAAAGACGGGGCGGGGAGGACGGTTGCGTTCTCTGGCCGCGCACTTTCCCCTGATGACCAGGCTAAGTATTTAAACTCACCAGAGACGGAACTTTTCAAGAAATCTGAAGTGTTATTTGGTATGCATCTTGCCAAAGACCATATTCGCACTCGTGGGTTTGCGCTCTTGGTTGAAGGACAGTTCGATCTTGTACTGCTGCATCAGATAGGGTTTGGTAACGCGATTGCGCTTTCGGGTACTGCGCTGTCAGATACACACCTGTCTCTCGTCAAACGATATGCGGACAATCTGATGCTTGCGCTTGATGCCGATAGAGCAGGTCTTGCCGCAAGCGCTAAGAACGCACATGCTGCGCTGTCTTCTGGTATGCGTGTTAAAGCAGTTAGGTTGCCGCTTGGTAAAGATCCTGCAGATCTTGCCAAAGATACCCCGCAAGACCTTGCTCGTCGTATTAAAGAGGCTGAACCCATCGTCGAGTTTTTCCTCTCAGTTATTGCCGCGTCTGAAGCAGATCCGCACCGGCTTGTTATTGCTGCAGAGCGTCTCACTCTTCCACTCATTCGTGCCATGAAGAGTCCTATGGAGCGTGAGCACTTTGTCGGGGTGGTGGCGAGAAAGCTCGGTTCCTCACCTGAAGCAGTACGGGCATCTCTTGGGAAAGCAGCAGCAGTGCCTTCTGTGGGGGAGATGAGCTCCGAGGTTCAGGCAGTAGCAGCACCTGAACGAGCCGGAAGGGAGGTTCTTATACTGGCTGCTATAGCCGCTTATCCCGGAACCCTCCTTGCGAAACGGCTCGAAGCGGAGTATTCTCGAATTACTGGAGCGACGCCGCCGGAAGAAGCCCTTCCCGAGCGCGCCCTTTTTGAGGCGGGACTACTCTTCGGAGAGACGCCATCTGAACACGCGGGCGACGATCTCATACACGCATACGAGCGAACGGTCCTCACGGACCGTCTTATGGCTGCTACTGGTGAGCTTCGTAGAGCCGAAGCAAGCAAAGACCAAGAAGCAATACACAACGCACTAGCATCTTGTAAAGAAATCTCAGCAGCACTCGCTACTCTTGTTTAATTTTTCAATCATTTTATTAGGCCCTAGTTATTTTCTCGTATGGCTACCAAAAAAACGGCAAAAAAGACCGCAAAGAAGAAAAGCGTAAAGAAAGCAGCTCGTCCTAAAAAGGCACCTGCTAAAAAGAGCGCTAAGAAAAAAGTACCTGCAAAGAAGCTTGCGGGTAAGAAGGGTATGAAGGCGGTAGTTCGCGCTGGGGCACTTTCTGCTAAGCAGAAGACATTGCCTCCTGCATTGCAAGCTGCAATTCTG
>CAYXXJ010000041.1:3501-7149 GCA_964469095.1 uncultured Candidatus Saccharibacteria bacterium | reverse complement strand
TCTGTTGCTTCACGCTCCTGGTTCTTTCTTGCTCTTGAACGGTTACGCTGCAGGCTATGCGCCTCGCTCGTTTGCACAACTCATGCAGAGTATTTTCCCTACTGCAGAGCTTGAGTTTGGCGAACTACAACTACATGGCAGTGATGGACACCTCCTTCCTTGTGGTATGTACGTGCGCTTCGTACAGAACTAGGTTAGAACATAGCTATGAAGCCACTCATTCTCTATCACGGTGAAGGAAGTTGCCCTGACGGCTTTGGCGCTGCCTATGCTGCATGGAAGAAATACGGAGAAGAGGCAGAGTATGTTCCCCTCTCGCGAAGCGATGCGGTACCTACCGAGCTCGCAAAAGATCGTCCCGTGTTCATGCTCGACTTTACGTATAATAAGCAGGAAGATGTTGATCTTCTTGTAAGTGTAGCCGCTTCCCTTACCATTCTCGATCACCACGAAGGTGTCGCTGAACAGACAAAAAGTGTAAAAGATCATGTCTATGATGAGAATCGTTCTGGTGCGGGTATTGCCTGGGATTATTTCCATCCAGGCGTGAAGCGCCCCAAACTCATTGATCACCTTGAGGATGACGATCTTTTCCGTTTCAAACTTGCTGACACGCGACCAGTTCTTGCATACCTAGGCCTCTCTCCTTTTACTTTTGAATTCTTTGATGAAGTAGCAAATACTCTTGAAGATCCAGAACAGGCTGAAGTACTGCTGCAGAAAGCTCGTATCTATGGTGAGTGTTTTGAAAAGCTTGCGGCGCTTTCAGTAAGGCGAGCACGAACCGTTCACTTTGAAGGATATGAAGCTGGATTTGCCACTGCACATCCGTATAAACCAATTAAGTCTCTTGTCGGAAACCTCCTTGCGAAAGAGAAGCCACCTATCGCACTAGTAGTGTCAGCACACCCTGAAGGCTACGGGGTTTCGATTCGAAGCGACGGGACGGTTGATGTTTCTGCAATTGCACGAAAGTTTGGCGGGAACGGCCATCCATTCTCTTCAGGATTCTTAATCCCACGCACCGGGCCTTTCCCCTGGACTCTGATTGAAGCCGATGAAGATTCTCGCGATTGAAACCTCATGCGATGAGACTGCTGTCTCTATTCTTGAAGCAACAGGTGCCCATGAAGATGCGCGCTTTCGCGTTCTAGGAAACGCGCTTCTTTCTCAAATAGCCATTCATCGTGAATACGGTGGCGTGTTCCCTGCGGTAGCAAAACGTGAACATGCAAAGAATCTAGTGCCAGTGCTTATTGCTTCTCTTGAAGAGGCAGGGTTAGTGCATGAAAGTGTCCAAACACTTAGTGAAGACACGAAAGCTACTCTTGAAGAACTACTCCTTCGCGAACCCGGACTTGCTGCAGCACTCCTTGCCTTTGTAGAAACTACCGAAGCGCCAGAAATTGATGCGATTGCAGTGACGCATGGTCCAGGACTTGAGCCTGCACTCTGGGTTGGGGTGAATTTTGCAAAGGCACTCGCGTTTCTCTGGAATAAACCACTTATTCCGGTGAATCACATGGAAGGGCACCTTCTTTCTGCGCTTGCACAAAAAGAAGGCGACGTTATTTTCATCAAAGACGTTAGGCTTCCTGTCCTCGCCCTCCTTATCTCAGGAGGTCACACCGAGCTGATACTCATGCGCGACTGGCTTTCGTATGAACGCATCGGTGAGACACAAGATGACGCGGTCGGCGAGGCGTTTGATAAGGTCGCGCGGATGATGGACCTGCCATACCCTGGAGGTCCTGAAGTATCAAAGCTTGCTGAAAAGGACCGCGAAGATGCTTCTACTAATCCATTCACGCTTCCTCGTCCGATGCTTCAAAGCGGTGACTTTAATTTCTCATTTTCAGGACTCAAAACTGCCGTACTCTACCTCATTAAAGAAAAAGGAGTATTGACCGATGAAGAGAAAGAACAACTTGCCCGTGCTTTTGAAGATGCTGTAGGAGAAGTGCTCCTCGCCAAGAGCCTCAAGGCACTTGAAGAGACCGGTGCGCAAACCTTTGTCACTGGTGGAGGTGTGTCTGCGAATCTACATCTGCAACGACTTTTTAGAGACCACATTCCCGTTGCTCTTCGTATTCCCGAAGGTGAATTCACGACTGATAACGCAGTCATGATTGGGATTGCGGGATACTTCCGCGCACTCGCTAGTCAGGAAAGTGGTGAAATACGTGCGGACGGCAACCTCTCTCTTGCCTAAACGAAAGACCCGAACCAGCTACTGCTGATTCGGGCCTAGGCACAGGTGCATCACTTTCTCGTGATAACCACGACACCGGATGCGACCGGGAACGTAACGTCTCCTTCCTGCGGCGTATAGTCTGCCTCGGTTTGGTACGTCACGAGTCGGTGTGTAGGGAGTTCGTCGGTCTTGGTTGCGTTCGCATAGTATTCAACGCTTCCGTCATCAAACGTTTTTCGTTCAATAGCGACTGAGAAGCGAACATCCTTGTTGCGATACGCATCAAGCTGGTCGCCGTAGATGTGGATGCAAAAGCGCCCACCCACGACGTATACCTTTTTTAGAAGATAGGGCTTGCCGCCAAGACCGCGAGCGCCACGTTCAACACGTAGCGGTACGCGAATAGAGACGAGAAACCCATCGGCGACGGGTTCGCGACTCACTGCCTTTTTTGGTAGAACCTTTGGGGTTCCCTCGCGTGCCTTACGCAACGCTTCTCTTGTCGCATGAGAGACCACGCGATACTCCTTTTAGTACTACTCGGCCCACCCGAGCCAGGGATTATGATTATGGAGTATATATAAGTTATTGTCAATATATCGTGTATTTCCGCCTCAAAAGGACGTTTCTTTGCTATATTCCCTAGGTAATGGACGAGAAATTCCTCAAACCCTATCAGCCACAAGACACCGAGCCACGAATCTACGCGGCATGGGAACAGAGCGGTCTCTTTACTCCTGAAGCTTGTGTTTCAGAGGGTGTTGCAGCACCGGACGCTCCAAGCTATTCAATTGTGCTCCCTCCCCCAAATGTCACCGGACGTCTCCACATGGGCCACGCTCTCATGCTTGCCCTTCAAGACGTGTTTGTCCGGTATAAGCGCATGCGGGGATATAAAACACTCTGGCTTCCTGGTACCGACCACGCCGCTATCGCGACACAGTCAGTGGTCGAGAAACAGATTCAGAAAGAGGAAAAGAAAAGCCGTCATGATCTTGGACGAGAAGAGTTGCTTCGTCGTATTGCAGTATTTGCGCAAGAAAGTCATGACACGATTGTGTCCCAAGTAAAAACGATGGGAGCCTCTCTTGATTGGACACGCGAGACGTTTACGCTCGACGAAGCACGAAGTAAAGCGGTACGTACCCAGTTTAAGAACATGTATGACGCTGGCCTTATCTATCGCGGCCACCGTATCGTGAACTGGGACCCAAAAGGCCAGACCACAATCTCAGATGATGAAATCGTGTACGAAGAGCGTAAAGAGACTTTCTACTATCTAAAGTACGGACCATTCACGATTGGTACTGCGCGTCCTGAGACAAAGTTTGGTGATAAATACGTGGTGATGCACCCTGCTGATCCTCGATATGCAGCATATACCCACGGACAGAAACTAACAGTTGAATGGATTAATGGTCCTATTGAAGCTACCGTTATCAAAGACGAAGCGA
>CAYXXJ010000041.1:0-3491 GCA_964469095.1 uncultured Candidatus Saccharibacteria bacterium | reverse complement strand
GACGATTACCCCGTGGCATGATGCGACTGATTTTGAGATAGCTGAGCGTCACGGTCTTGAGAAGGCACAGATTATCGATGAGTACGGCAAGCTGCTTCCTGTTGCAGGAGAGTTTGCAGGTATGAAGATTGCGGAGGCTCGTGGAAAGATTATCGAAAAACTCCGTACAAAAGGTCTCGTTGAGCGCGAGGAAGACTACACCCACAACGTTGCAACCGCCGAGCGTACCGGCGGCACGATTGAACCACAGATTAAGCTGCAGTGGTTTATTGCGGTCAATAAACCTATTGCTGCACGCGACGGCAAGACACTCAAGGAACTTATGCTTGAGCCGGTGCGCAGTGGCGCCATTCGGATGATTCCTGAGCATTTTGATAAAACGTACTACCACTGGATCGAGAATCTTCGTGACTGGTGTATTAGTCGTCAGATCTGGTACGGACACCGTGTCCCTGTGTGGTATCGAGGCGGAGAGCAGATTCACGTAGGTGACACACCAGAAGGAGAAGGTTGGGACCAGGATGAAGACACGCTTGATACCTGGTTCTCGTCAGGCCTTTGGACCTTCTCTACGCTCGGTTGGCCAGAAGAAACTCCTGATCTTCGTACCTATCATCCGACTGATCTTCTTGAGACCGGATACGATATTCTCTTCTTCTGGGTTGCGCGCATGATTCTCATGACTGAGTTCGCTCTCGGCCAGGTACCGTTTAAGAATGTGTACCTCCATGGCCTTGTGCGTGATGCGCAAGGACGAAAGATGTCGAAATCGCTTGGGAACAACATGGACCCACTTGATGTTGCAAGTAAGTACGGCGCAGACGCTGCTCGTATGGCTCTGATTGTTGGCAACACTCCAGGAACCGATCTTCGTATTAGCGAAGATAAGATTAAGGGGTATAAACACTTTGCGAACAAGCTGTGGAACATTGCTCGCTTTATCCAGGAGCGCGGTACCTCTACCGGAGGCGAGATGATGGCAGAGGATCAAGCGCTCGTGCAGGAGCTTGAAGCTATTGCGGTAGACGTAACTTCTGACCTTGAAGACTATCGCGCCTACCTTGCAGCTGAAAAGTTGTATCACTACGCCTGGCATCGTCTTGCTGATGTGTTGCTTGAAGAGGCAAAGCCGCTACTTATGGGCGAAGAGAGTCCTCAGAAAACTTCTCGCGCAATCGCGCTCCACACCATACTCCGTATGCTTTTGCGTCTCCTCCATCCATTCATGCCGTTTGTGACCGAAGAGATATATCAGTCACTCCCCGATAAAGAACACCGCTTCCTCATGGCCGCCCCTTGGCCTGTTAGAATGAAGGGCGATGCAGCTTGAGACTGTAGGATATGCGTTTGTAGGAGGGCTTCTCCCTGCCCTTATCTGGCTCTATTTCCTTCTTAAGGAAGAGGATAAGTGCCCCCAGCCACCCATGGCAATCTTCTTTGCGTTTCTCGCAGGTATGCTTGCCGTACCCCTTGTAGTGCCCCTAGAAGACCTTGCGGTACACGCCCTACCCGCAGGCCTTCCGGTCGTTATTGCATGGTCGACTATTGAGGAGACGCTGAAATATCTTCTTGCAGCACTTTTTGTACTCTGGCAGTCACGCTATGTGCGTAATCCAATTGATATCGTAGCAACCATGATTACAGTAGCGCTTGGTTTCGCTGCTGTTGAGAATGCACTATTCCTCCTTGATCCTCTTGCTGAAGGCAGATTCCTTGCGGGACTCGTCACTTCAAATCTTCGCTTCATTGGCGCCACACTCCTGCATGTGGTTGCTTCTTCTGCAATTGGATTTGCACTTGCCTTCAGTTATCGCGCATCAAAACCAATCCGCGCTCTTGCTGCATCCCTGGGCCTTATCCTTGCGATCGCATTGCATGCGCTTTTCAACTTCTTTATAATCAATGAAGATGGATCGCACACCGTCCTTGCGTTCTTCCTCGTCTGGACTGGAGCGATCGTCGTCTTCGCGGCGTTCGAAATACTCAAATATGTGAGGTACCGCGGTTTATCAAAGAACACCTGCTAGGAACCTTTTACTTACATGAAAAAACGCTCGTTGTTTGATCGGCTCGTTGGCTCTCGTCCACTCGATGACGACTACGATTTTGATGATGCCGTCCATGACAGCGGTCCTGTTCGCACCCTCACTCCAACAGGTGGCTCCTCAACTCCTCCAGCACACACCTCTTCTAGTTCTAGCGAGGGGCACCTTCCTGTCGATATGTATCAGACTGCAAACGATATTGTGATTCGGACCTTTGTTGCAGGAGTGCGTCCTGATGAGATGAATGTGTCTATCAGTCGCGACATGGTCGTGATTGAGGGTTCTCGTGAAGAGCGAACTGAGGCCTCTGGTCCTGATTACTTCAACCAGGAACTCTTCTGGGGTAGTTTTATGCGTACCATCATGCTTCCTCAGGAAATTGATGTTGATGGTGCACAGGCTGCCTCCAAAGACGGTCTTCTTACTATCACCCTTCCTAAGCTTGATCGCGCACGACAGACCAAACTCAAGGTGCGCTCAAACTAGTCTTACCGGTACTCTTCAAACAAAGCCGGCACCTCGTCGGCTTTTTTGATAGTGAAATAGGTCCGACCAATGACTTGTCCTCCAGGAGTTTCTACCGAAACACGCCATTGCCCTTCTTGAAGATTTGATTTGGCTGAATAGCCACGAAACCCACCAGCGCGTCCACCTGCTATGGGGAACGCAATCTTGCCCTGACTCTCCCATCCACGCTCTGTTTTATAGTCCCAGCGATGTACTACGGTAGAAGAAAATGAAATAGGTGCCCCCACTGCGCTATATGCGTACAACACTTCTCCGGGTGCGACATTGAGTGTTTCTGGTCCAAGCTCCCACCACGGTCGTAGGGCTTCTCGTTCTACGCGATACCCGTCTGACGTTTTAGTAAGTGAGTGGTAGATGCCGCTATCAACAAGCGCGAGCGGTATTGGAGGTACAAGACCAGTTACGTACGAAAGAGATACGGCTGCAAGAATACCTGCAGAGCTATACGCAATCGGCTTCAGGAAGCTGGCTACGCGCTTCTTATTCGTAAGGTACAGCACCCACAAGAGGAGCGCGAACACTACCGCCGCAACGACCGTAGAGAGCGCAAAGATCCAGGGTCCAAGCATTCCAAGATAAAGCGGGAGCGCAAAGATGCAGTAGGCATAGAGTGCAAAAAAGAAGAGTGCCGTTTGAAACACCAAATGCGCTTTATGCATTCTGAAGTACTCATTTCCTGCATACACGATGAGAATAAGGAGGAGGAAGGGCCACGAAGCCAGGAAGACTGAGTGCGCAGTATAAAAGACGACGAAGCCTGAGAGGAGCCCGCCAAGCGCATACTGAGCAAGAAGCGGGAAGCCAACTGACGCAATCTTTCTCCACCACGGAAGCTTTCTACCTGCGAATTCTGCTTCAGTGTACTGCGTAAGGTGTGTTCCAAGCGTTGCAACCGCCGCAAGCGCAAGATACGTAAGA
>CAYXXJ010000040.1:4865-7276 GCA_964469095.1 uncultured Candidatus Saccharibacteria bacterium | reverse complement strand
CACCTGCCCCGGTCGTGACATTGGTATACACGCTACCTCGAGGTGGTAGTCCTTAACGGGGTGGAGGTTCGAGTCCCCTCCTGGGCACCAAAGACAAAACACGACGCGCAGGTGTCGTGTTTTCTGTTGTTATGCACAGGTTGTCGAGTGCGTGCGTCGGAGTATTATTTCTCTATGAAGCAGCGTCTCCTCCACTCAGCGACCATGTCTCTTGAGTGGCGCGTCATCGCGTTTGTGATTACCGAAGCATTCTTTCTCATGACTACTGGTGAATTCTGGCAGGCGACTCTACTTGCACTCCAACTTCAACTCATCCTTCTCATCGCGCATTTTGCATGGTTCTTTGTCCGCGAGTCGAAAGCCCACTCGTAGGAACTACGCAAAATGCGTGGTATAAGTGCGCCACATGGTGCCTATAGTGTAATGGTTAGCACTACAGGTTGTGGTTCTGTCAGTCCGGGTTCGAATCCCGGTAGGCACCCCAAAATGAAAAAGACCCGAGAGTGAACCTCCGGGTCTTTTTCTTTGACGGAGAGCTTGTAACCACGTATGGTTTTTATCAGAGGGAGCAATGTCCCTTCTTAGGAGATCTCGCAATGCGAGAAGTGTTTATTGGCATTGCAGTGCCGCCTATGGCTGTAGAGGTTCTGCAAAACATACAGATACGCGCAACTGCCGAGCTTCGCTTTCGCGAAGGGTTCGAAACACACGAGCTCTCGCATGGGAAAAGTCCATTTCACATGACGCTTGTCTCGCCGTTTCTTTCGAGAACGGCAGCGGAAGATGCTCGGATCGAATCTGGGCTTGAGCGCATGAGTAAAGAGGTGCGACCTTTCACGGTGGCGCTTGATGAAGCATCTGCGCTTGGGTTCGATACTGTCTGTCTTGAATCCAGAGATCAAAAGCATCTTCGCAGTCTCTTCATGGCGGCACATAATCGCATTGGACGATTGGCGCCACCTGAGTTCACCGCGCACGTAAGTCTGGCACGAAAGTTTCCGCAAGGAACACTCCGGCAAGTGCTCACGGCATGTGTTCGAGCCTGTGAAGCGTATCGAGATGTGTTTCCACTCACGTTCCGGGCCGAAGGGCTAGCGCTCTTTGTGAAGGAAGCTGACGGTGAATGGAAGGTGCACACCACCTATCATCTTAGTGGCCGCAAGATTGCCGCATAAGAAGCGGGGGAGGCGAAAGCTTCCCCCGTTTTGTTATACTCTCCTCATGACTACTTTTGTTAAAGATTTTAAGGCGTTTGCAACCCGCGGAAATGTGATTGATCTCGCGTTTGCGGTCATTATTGGTACTGCGTTTGGAAAGATTGTTTCGTCTCTCGTTGAGGACATCATTATGCCTCCTGTGGGCTTTTTGATCGGAGGCGTGTCGTTTACTGATCTTGCTGTGTCACTTGAGACGGGTATTGGAGCACCTGTGTTAATTCGTTATGGTGAATTCATTCAGACAGTGTTTGATTTCGTCATTATCGCCCTCGTACTGTTCTTGGTGCTGCGCGCGGTCACTAAACTACAAAAACCAAAAGCAGAGGAGGCTCCAAAGAAAAGTGATGAGCTGCGCACCCTCGAAGAGATTCGTGATCTCTTGAAGAAATAAGATTTATGAAAACACTTGTCTTTGGAATTGTATTTATTCTCCTCATAGGGCTCGGAGGATTCTTCTATCGGAACGTTGCAGAACGTGCAGGTGCACCTGCGCCTGTCGCTTGTACGCTTGATGCAAAGGTGTGTCCAGACGGCAGCTCAGTTGGGCGCACACCACCTGCATGTGAATTTCAAGCATGCGCGTTTCCTAACGTTGAATTGAACGATGTGCAGGTTTCCTTTGTTGCGCCAGAAGGATATGTGGTCGGTGAGAATGCGAACACTCTTGTAAAACCATCGCTTTCAGCTTCGGTACAGCACCGAATTACTGTCCATAGCTATCCACTAGGGGAGGGAGAGACCGCAGACGACGTGATCCTTGCGCATACCCGCTATCAGCCTTCTGATATGCAGGCGGAAGATTTCTCTCGATTTGAGACGCTTCTCATTGATGGAAAAGAATTTCGTATGACTGTGATTGAGCGCTTTGAAGCGGTAGTACATAGCGCGTACTTCCTTCCTCGTGAAGGGGATGTTCTTATGTTTGAAGTGGTTGAGCACGACGTAACAGACTGGATGAACCCGGATCTTGAAGTGCGAGAACTTCCAGAACACCAGGCGCTTGAGACACTGCTCTCAACGCTTCCATAACAAAACGGCCCCTTCCTGGGGCCGTTTTGTTATTCAAACAACACGAGTCCAAACATGGCGAGAATACCAAGCAGGATAACTACTGTTTGAAGCAGGGAGCGTTTTCCTCCTGGTGTTTTGTGTAGCTCAGGCACCAGGTCAGCAAGGGCAATGTAGATAAACGTT
>CAYXXJ010000040.1:1746-4806 GCA_964469095.1 uncultured Candidatus Saccharibacteria bacterium | reverse complement strand
ATAAAGTTCCAGACCAGTGCCTTGGTTCGTGAGAAGCCAGCGTGAAGAAGAAGCGCAAAGTCACCAATCTCCTGAGGGATCTCGTGAAGGGCGATTGCAATGGTTGTTGCAATACCTGCTTCAGGAGACACCATGAATGAGGCACCAATAGCAAGTCCATCAATCAGGTTGTGTACACCATCTGACACAAGCACCAGTCCACCGACCGGATGAATCTTTGAATGCTCGGGTGAGAACTCTTCTTCGCCATGGTTGTGGTGCCAGTGGAGAAACTTCTCTAGGAGGAAGAAACCAAGAATACCAGCCATGATTGCACCAGAAACTAGGAGAGGATCTGCCTCACTGAAGGCGTCAGGAAGGAGGTGAATAAACGCGTCTCCAAGCAAGGCTCCTGCAGCAAGGGAGATAAGGAGGAAAAGCATGCTTCTTAGGCGTGCTTCGTTAAGAGAGAGGGTAACGAGTCCAATAAGGGATACGACTGAGAGTATGGCTACGGCCACAAGACTTCCAAAGAGGGGTTCCATGACGAAGAGGGTAGCACGTTGTCACAAAATGAGGAGAAAGACGTCGTGATAGAGTGAACCCATTATCCTAATATCTTATTCATGAACGAATCCTTTGCAGAGACGTTTCTTCGAGCATCAAGATCGGTACGCTACGCAGCGACTGCCGCACTCTTGGCGCTCGCGCTCTTTCTTGCCGCTATAGCCATCACCGCATGGGCAAATGTGGGCAAGAGTGAGAATCCTTATATGAACACCATCACGGTTGAAGGTACCGGCACCGGCACCTCAATCCCTGATCTTGCAGTAGTTACCTTCTCAGTTACTGAGAACGCATCTACTGTAGCGGCTGCACAGACTGCGGCAACCGGGAAAACCGACGCTGCACTTGCTGCAGTTGAGGCACTTGGTGTTGAAGAGAAAGATGTGAAAACCATCTCCTACAACGTCTATCCAAAGTACGACAACCCTGCGTGTTATTCCGGCTACTGCCCTTCAACAAATCCAAAGATTATTGGATACGAAGTATCACAGACCGTTGAGGTGAAGGTACGCGACACCGCGAAGGCAGGTTCAGTACTTGAGGCACTTGGCTCGCTAGGTGTACAGAACATTTCCGGCCCGAGCTTCACGGTTGATGAGGAGGATGAGATTAGAAACGTTGCTCGAGAAGAGGCAATTACTGAAGCAAAGGCAAAGGCGAAAGCGCTTGCTGACCAGCTCGGGGTTCGCCTTGGCAAAGTAGTATCCTTCTATGAAAACCCTGGCTACATGCCGTACTACGGCTACGAAGGGAAGGGAGGCATGATGATGGATGCTGCTGTTGAATCAGCACCATCACTTCCAACAGGTGAGCAGGAGACGACTGTCTCAGTCTCGATCACCTACGAGATCAAATAGCAGATAGGTGAGAAGCAAGGCGGCCCTTCGGGGTCGTTTTGCTATATATTGACTAATATGATTTTATCTGTATAATACTTAGCAGAAGGTTTTTCTGGCACCCTCGTATCAATTCGCCAGACAACACGGAGCATTGTTTATGACTGTCTCAAAAGTGTTGGCCCAAACCGAAGGCCTGGATTCGCTTGCTGCTGCTTGTGCGCTCGCAGCGCAGGGTGGTGGAGCCGTCGTGCTTCCGTTCGTGAAGCCGCCGGTAAAAAAAGCCAAGGCCGTGTCAAAGCCTGTTGCGGCACCCTTGCCGCCGAAGTACACGTCGACGCACAAGCTTCTTCATCGTGAGAAGCCGAAGACGACCTTCGACGCCGCAGTTGAATTCCTGTATCACCCAAAACGGAAACTGAAGAAGCTGCAGCGCCTTACAGCGCTCCGGTCGATTCTCCGTCTCGTGGGGTCGGGCATGCTACCGCCTGCATATCAGGAAACTGCGGCGCAGGTTCTTGACGACGCATATCGCGCAGGCGACATCGATGCGCACATGAAAAAGGAAGTCGAGGCGGCGTACGCTGCAATTCCGACTCCCAAAGTGCGTAAGGCATAAGGGCAAAACGGGCGCCGTATCACCTCGTGGTACGGCGCCCGACTCTTATTGACTCTCGCTACTCAGACTGTATAATGACCGTCACAGGCGCCCGCAGGGGCGTTTTAAACTACACCACCATGAACCACTTCTTGAGCTATCTGAAGAATGTGCGCGGCGAGCTCTCGCATGTTGTTTGGCCTAAGCCAAAGACGGCACTGATGCATACCGTGCTTATTCTCCTCATCTCCGCCTTGGTAGCGGTGTTCATTGGCGTGCTCGATTATCTCCTCACGTCGCTTGTGGGCGTGATTCTAAATGGCTAACTATGGATATACACGGCAAGCCTCAGTTTGATGAAAGCGCAATAGACACCACGCCTCGTTGGTACACCATTCATACCTATGCAGGGTATGAAAATGCAGTTGAGCGAAACCTTAAACAGCGCATCGAGTCGCTTGGTATGCAGCACAAGATTTTCGAAGTTGTGGTACCAACCGAAAAGAAAGTACGCGTGAAGGGAGGGAAGCGTATTGTCGAAGAAGAGAAGATCTACCCGGGTTACATTCTCGTAAAGATGATCGTGGATGAGGATTCATGGTTTGTGGTACGCAACACTCCTCGCGTGACCGGTTTTGTCGGTTCTGGTACCACTCCTGCTCCTATGGAAGCGACAGAAGTCTCCTCCCTTATGAACCGCATGGGTGCCGAGGCTCCAAAACACCGCATTGACCTCGTTAAAGATGACCCTGTCGTCATTAATGACGGTCCATTTAAGGACCTTGAGGGCAAGGTGGGCGAGATTGACGAAGACCGCGGCAAGGTAAAGATCATGGTATCGATGTTCGGTCGCGAGACCCCGGTCGAGCTTGATTTCTTGCAGATACGCAAACTCTAGGATAGATTCATCACACGCATATGGCTAAAGTAGTAAAAAAGATTAAGCTCCAGATCCCAGCAGGGAAGGCGACTCCGGCACCTCCAGTAGGTACCGTACTTGGTCCTGCAGGTGTGAATATTGGTGACTTCGTAAACAAGTTCAACGAGGCAACTCGCGACAAGATGGGCGACATTATCCCT
>CAYXXJ010000040.1:0-1736 GCA_964469095.1 uncultured Candidatus Saccharibacteria bacterium | reverse complement strand
GCTTCTCGTCTCATCTTGAAGAAGCTTGGTATTGAGAAGGGTTCTCAGAAGCCAGGACCTAAGAAGATCGCTTCGCTCACTAAGGCACAGGTTCGTGAGATTTCTACGCAGAAGATGCCAGACCTCTCCGCAGCCTCTCCTGAAGCGGCTGACCGCATCATCGAAGGTACCGCTCGCTCAATGGGTATCGACGTGAAGTAAAGTAAGAACCCGGCGAAAGCCGGGTTCTTGCTATCATATGCAAGCATGAAGCACATGAATGAAACAGGAGGAGAAAGACCGCCTCTTACAGGAATAGAGCGGATATATAAAGAGAATCTCTATGCTAATTTACGATTTCCGCAAAGTAAGGTTGCAATAGATGTTTTTACACTCCATGGACTGCTCGCTGATTCGAATCCAACAGTTCTTGCAAGGCAATTTTTCACGGAAGCTCTCTCAGATGAGCTGGCAGAGAAGATGCTTGAGAAAGCTCGCCGTGCCCATGCTGCGTTTCTTGTAGAAGACGCCATTCCCACTCTCGATACCCAACGGATAGGGCGACTTTGGAAGAGCGCACAGTACAAAGTTGAGAGAGCACTTCTCTACGTGCTTGATGAAGAAGAGCCCCACGAGAAAGAAACAGGAGAACCTGTCGATTACGAAACACAAACTGAATACTTGCTTGAAGTCTTAGATCGTAAGAAACTACCGCTACCTGAACTTCGTGCGGCAACACAGGCCTTTGTTAATGCATTCAAACAACCTGAAATTACAGAGCTGCTCACTAAATATCGTGCTCTTATGTCGAGTGAATATATAAACAAAGAAGGTGACGAGCAGGAAGAATTGTTTGACAGCATCGTCACTTTAGGAAAAGGAATTTCAGAAAAACTTTTCTCACTTGCAATTGCTGAAACTGAAAAAAATCCAGATCTCAATAAAGAAATACTCGAACGAGTATTTAATGCTTTCAGATACAACGTCTAATTTATGAGCGCGCGTCGTGCCCGCTCAATACGCATCTCTCGAGGACCGGAGATGGTGACTATTGGGTGCGGGATGTGGCGTCGAAGCTCAAGAAGTGTGTCTATGAAAAGCGTGTTTGCGTGATCAGCAAACCCTCGGTCGGTGTCGCGTAATTCGTCATCAACGAATGCACCTCCCGCCGCGGTAGGGATAAGGAAGATCGTATCGATACCTACAAGGGAATCACGCATTAGCTGTTCTGTCTCGGTAAGAAAGACGTGACTCAAGAGTCCTTTCTCGTGCTGTGCTTTCGTGTACACATAGTTGTCGATGACGCAGCGGTCAAAGATGACATCAGTGCCCGGAAACGTAGTGGTTTGCGTAAAGAGGAAGTCGCGGATCGCACGCTGCGATTCTTCAGTGGTGTTTCTGTTGATGGCGAGTCCTTTCTCGCGCACTACATCGCGATACGTTTCAGTGGGCGTCACGTAGGAAGGGAAGGCGAGCAGGAAGTCTTTAATGAATGTAGACTTTCCGGTGTTTTGTGGACCTATCACAGCGATACGCATTGGGTGGATTTTAGCGCATTTGCGAACCCGGCTCTCCACGCGTACAGTTCGTCCCGGACTACTGGTATCTAGAGAAAGGAGACAGACATGCCAAGTGGTGTGCTGCCTATCCAAACGAACCGACAATTCCTGAAGTCGGGAATTATTACAGGTGTGGATGAGAAATATCTCAATCCTGCCTCAATTGATCTCCCGCTTTCAGATGAGGCGTATCGAGTC
>CAYXXJ010000039.1:0-7313 GCA_964469095.1 uncultured Candidatus Saccharibacteria bacterium | reverse complement strand
CTTATAGAAGTCACGGATAAGTTGTTCGGCGGATCCGGCCTTGGCACGCTTCAAAGAGAGGAGATCAGTGAGTATGGCTTGGAGTTGGAGATCAACACCATAGCGGAGCTTCATAAACGTACCCCATCTTGATTCCGTAGCAGGGATGGGGTTCTTGCTAATCCATCCACCGTTCACATGATGAAAGAAATCATCTTGTGGGCGCACGCTTGTATCCCTATCACCAACCTCAAATCCCCAGGTAGTACGTTTCATTTCGACAGTATACGACATTGGTTGAGGAGAACCATTGACAAAATATAGATTATATGATATCTTATCCGCAGGAGGTGACTCATGTTTTATGGTTCTCTTGGTGCCTTTCTTGTCCTCGCTCTCGTGATTGGATTCACGAAGCAAGGCCGCAAAGCCGCCCGCGTCTTTGCAAACAAGGACGACGGCCAAACCTATCGTGACTAACCACACCGCGGCCGCGACATTCTTGTCGCGGCCGCATCTCGTTATATGGTATTGTCCTGCGTATGACTGTGTCTGAAGTGCGAAAGCGCTATCTCGCTTATTTTGCTGCTCGCGGTCACGCGATTATTCCGTCTGCACCAATTGTGCCAGGCAATGATCCAACCACGCTCTTTACCTCCTCCGGCATGCAGCCTTTGGTGCCGTACCTACTTGGTAAAGATCATCCAGCAGGTAACCGGGTGGTAAATTCGCAGCTCTCGTTTCGTGCAGGAGATATTGAAGAAGTGGGAGACAATCGTCATACGACCTTCTTTGAAATGCTTGGCAACTGGTCACTTGGTGATTATTTCAAACAAGAACAGCTTGCATGGGTTTTTGATTTCCTTACCTCAAAAGAAGAAGGTCTTGGACTCGATCCAACAAAGCTGTATGTAACGGTCTTTGCTGGTGACACCGATGCTGGAATGGAAGAAGACACTGAAGCAGTGGTCCTCTGGCAGAAGCTGTTTAAAGAAAAGGGTATTGATGCGTCCTACGCACATATTGGAAGTGAGGCAGACGGGTATGAAAAAGGTATGCAGGGAGCCCGTATCTTTGCGTACGACGCCAAGAAGAACTGGTGGAGCCGAGCAGGCGTGCCAAAGAACATGCCTGCAGGAGAGCCAGGAGGTCCAGATTCTGAAGTATTTTATGACTTTGGCCTTCCACACGACCCGAAGTGGGGTAAGGAATGTCATCCAAACTGTGACTGTGGTCGTTTTGTAGAGATTGGCAACTCAGTGTTCATGCAATTTGTGAAGAATGAGGACGGATCCTTCTCTGAGCTGCCTAAAAAGAATGTGGACTTTGGTGGCGGACTCGAGCGCCTTACCTTTGCAACACTTGGCACACCTGACGCGTTCCTTATTGATGTCTTTGCCGCTTCAAAGAGCGTCCTTGAGGCACGAACAGGAAAAACCTATGGAGAAG
This sequence comes from uncultured Candidatus Saccharibacteria bacterium, assembly GCA_964469095.1. Classification (GTDB taxonomy): domain Bacteria; phylum Patescibacteriota; class Minisyncoccia; order Phycocordibacterales; family Phycocordibacteraceae; genus C7867-001. The sequence goes on along the minus strand of CAYXXJ010000039.1, from coordinate 5,885 downwards.
ACGAAGTGACGACTCGCTCTATGCGCATCATCTTGGATCACATGCGTGCTGCGTCCTTCATGCTCGCAGAAAACATCACTCCTTCAAATACTGAGGCAGGGTATGTGCTTCGTCGCCTCATTCGCCGATCGATACGCGAAGCTGATCGTCTAGGAGTAACGGAAGCAATTCTTCCTGATGTTGCTGCAGGGTACGCCCATGCCTATAAAGAGCACTATCCGCACGTTGCAGAAGCAGCAGAAAGAATTACGGATGAGCTCCAAAAAGAGGAGGAGAAGTTCCGCAAGACACTTTCTCAAGGACTTCGCGAGTTTGAAAAGCTTTCTACACTCACTCCTGATGATGCGTACACTCTGTTTACGACCTACGGATTCCCAGTTGAAATGACTGAGGAGCTTGCAAAAGAACGCGGTCTTTCACTTGATACCGCGGCTGTTGCCCTCAAGATGAAAGAACACCAGGACACCTCACGCGCAGGCGCTGCACAAAAGTTTGCAGGCGGCCTTGCAGACCACTCAGCGCAGACAGTCCGCTATCACACCACACATCACATTCTTCTTAAAGCACTGCAAATGGTTCTTGGCGACGAAGTAAAACAGCGCGGTTCAAATATTACCGCTGAACGTCTTCGCATCGACTTCTCTTCGCCAGGAAAGATGACTGATGAACAGAAGGCTGAAGTAGAGAAGATTGTAAACGACGTCATCTATCAGGATCTCCCGATGACCCGCACCGTCATGCCGAAAGAAGAAGCAGAAAAACTCGGTGCTCAAATGGAGTTTGGTGTGAAGTATCCAGACATGGTCTCGGTGTATTCACTGGGACCAAAAGAAGCCACTGAGGTAGATCCAAAAATAACTGATGCGTTCTCACTTGAATTTTGCGGAGGGCCGCACGTAACTAATACCAGTGAGATTCACGAGGGAGGGAAGCGCTTCAAGATACAAAAAGAAGAGGCGGTGGCGTCAGGCATACGACGCATCAAAGGGGTGTTGGTCTAATGTATTGCTTTTTCACTATTTCGTAGTATAGTCTATATAGACGTGGGGTTGTTCCCACGCACGTAGGTCGGCTATCGACCAGAAAGGAAGTAGATGCGTAGAGCTACGCAAGACGTCCAATTTCTTGAGCGACCAGATGGCTCTGCTTGGGGCATCTGTCTTGGGTACGGCTATCTGGCCGAGCACGAGATGGGTATCTACCCCTTGGCTGATGCGTTTGGCATTCCCTTCAAACCCACTCGCACCTGCAATGGTCTTGATGCACGAAAAGTGACCATCGTCCCTGAAGATCTTCGGCTCTTCAAGGATGAGAAGCGCGGTTTCGTGTATCTTCTGTACGAGCTCAGCTATCGGGGTGAAGCCCCCGATCTCGAGCACCTCGATCGGCGCCTTGAAACGCATGATGAGGAAGATCTTGTGGTTGCCTGGAGTTCAGATGACTTCCTCATTCGAGTGAAGGAATCCCTTTATGGCAGCAAGCTGCAGGCTCTTTTTAACGCTTTGCAGCAGAAGGATGCTTGCATCTTTCTTGGGGGAATAGGCAAGAAGAGCCCGTTCTCTCGAAACAGTCTCGTGATCTCAATCGTTTCTGCCATTAGTATGGAAGAACGTGGAAAGATACGAGAGCAAGATCTCAAACAGCTTGACCTTGAAGACGCTGCGAAGGCGACCGGTATTGAAACCCGGCTCGAAAAAGCAGGTCTCAAGTACTACGTGCTTTCACCAGGCTGGAAACTTGAAAGTCGTGTGAAGCACGGAAAAATCAAGACCAAGCACAAGGTGATGTTCTATCTGAATCCACGCAACCAGCAGCAGTACGAAAGCGGTTGGTTCACGGTTGAAGAACTCGACCAATGGATCAGCGGCAAGGGCCCGATTGTAAAAAAATCAGCCTAAGCCAAACCTATACACCCCCAGCGAGAATGCTGGGGGTGTTTTGTATAAGAAAAGGCCCTGCAGTGTGCAGGGCCTCCCTTAAAGTAGGTGGTATCCGTTAGGCGATGCGGCGAACCGCGCTCGGCCGTAGGATTTGTGGCTCGTAGACGCGATGATAGTCGGTCACTTCCGCGACCGCGCTGCTCATCACTTCCTGAATGAACTCCTCAGTGATGACGAGTCCATGCTTCAAGCCGCCGTTCACAATCTTTTCGAACGATGGCCGGTTTTTGAAACCAGAGCCGCCGATAACGTCGATCATGTTCAGGCGATCAAAGTACGGACCGGAGATGGACCAATCACAGACCCACTTCTCTTTTTCGTTCGAGAAGAGAGCCAGAAGTTTCGTCACCTTGCGCCACCGACGCAGGACCGGGAGGCCCCGCACTTTGACGCGATCGCTGTCGACAGAAAACTCAAGATCAACGAAGCTACCGCTGTAACGGACTCCGTCTTTCTCTTCTGTGTAGTAGCGACGAGTGGTATCCGGAAGTGAAATCGAACGTGGCTCGATCATACTGCACCTCATTTAAGATCATGGTCGCCGATAGCGCGACACATGTTCATATTTTACATTAAATACACTATTTGTCAATAATCATCCTGGGACGCTGCTATACTATTCCAACATGTTCTCTTTGTGGGGCAAGAAACAGATAAAAAACGTTGCCGTGGTCGATGTATCATCGATTGCTGCGTCTGTTGCGTATCTCACGATACGAGGTACCGCAGCACCACTTGTCGTACACACGGCTCGTGCTGAGACTGAGGTGCATGGCGCAGGCGCTGCAGGGGCACTACGTGCGCTCGATATCGTCGTACGTTCTATGGTGAAGGAAGGCGCGTCACGACTTCGCAACGCCTCGGGTACTGGCACCATTGATGAGGTCCTCCTCCTGATTGAAGATCCTTGGCAGACAACCTCACTTGAAGTGAAGACATATGCGAAGGATAAGCCATTTATTTTCACGCATGCCATGTATGAGGAGGCACTCTCGGTAAAAGAGGGCTCTTCGATGCTCGTAGGAGCTTCGCTTAATGGGTATGAGACTGAAGATCCTGTGGGAAAGAAGGTAACCAAGGCTGAACTTTCTGTATTGGTATCGTCCGTTGATAGTGAAGTTGAGCGGCTTGCAAAGCGTGCGGTACGTACCTTTGCGGGCTCAGCACCCATCACTCTCGTGTCATTTCCTGACGCTGCTACGTATGTACTTCGAGGCTTCTTTCCTCATGAGCGTGACTTCCTTGCTGTTCGCGTGGGGTACTCATCTACACAAATTGCACACGTAAAGCAGGGAAGGCTCGCAAGTATTGAAGTGGCACGTGAAGGAGCCGGAGCTTTAATTGAAGCTGGCAAAGCCTCAGGCCTTTCAACAGGCGCAGTGACTGGACTCATTGATAAAGAGAAAAGCGCGAAACTAGAGAAGACACTTTCTGCTGCGGAAACTGCTTGGATTGCTGCTATGCGCGAAGCATTCCTCAAAGCAGCATCCGAAGGTGCACTTCCACGAGTCATTTTCCTCTTTGCTGACGATCGGGTACTACCGTTGTTTAAACGACTTCTTGACGCTCCTGATCTCCATGCGCTTTGGCTCTCAGATGAACCGCTATCTGTCATGCCTCTGACCAAAGGACAGTTCGCACCCTTCCTACAACTGCTTGAAGGAACTGAAGGCGGAGATTCCATGCTTGATCTTCTCTGTCTTCACGCAAGGCTCCGATAAGGGGGTGGTATACTAGTACGCATTACTCCCTTTAGACGGACACATGCCTAAGACTATTACCGATATCATCCCGCCTTCACGTCGCAAAGAGATGACGGGTGAGCAAGCACCGGCAACTTCCATGGGTGACATGCAGATGCCGCCTCCACCTCCTCCTCGCTTTGAGAGCGCGCGTCCTCGCAAGCGTTTTCCTATGAAGCTTTTGATCGCTGCAGGTGTTGTCGTACTGCTTGCTATCGGTGTTCTTCTTGCGTTTGGTGGCGCAAAAGTAGAAGCAACCCCTGTTGCTCGTGTTGCTACGGTGTCTTCAACGTTTTCTGCAACTCCTTCAGCAGGAGATCTTCCGTATCAGGTAATTACGGCAGAGGCACTCGTTGAGAAGAAAATTAAGGCAGAAGGTACTGAGACAGCAGACATTCCTGCTCAGGGAATGGTCACGATCTACAATGGACAGTCGAAGACCCAGGAACTCATCAAAAACACTCGCTTCTCGACCTCAGAAGGTCTTATCTTCCGTATCCGTGACTCAGTACGTGTTCCCGCAGGAACTGAAGCAGCTCCAGGCCAACTTCAGGTAACAGTCTACGCAGACGCAGGGGGCGCTTCATATAACATTGGCCCTGCCACATTCTCACTTCCTGGTCTTAAGGGCTCAGCAACCTATGACCTAGTCTACGCAAAGTCGGAAGAACCGATGAAGGGTGGCTTCACCGGTACCCGTCCTTCGGTAGGGGATGCGACTCGTACGTCTGAATACGACGGTATGAAGGCAGAGATTACTAAACAACTGACTGAAGCAATTGAAGGCAAGATTCCAGAAGGATACGTGCTTCTTACAGGCGCAAGCTACACTGACTTTGTACCTGAACCAGACGGAGATTCTGCAAGTGATTCTGTAAATCTTCGCGAGAAGGGAGTTGCTACCGCACTCGTATTCCCTAAAGAATCCCTTGCACGAGCGATTGCCTTTGCTTCTCTTGGTGTCTATGGCGGCCAGCCAGTCACCATTCGAGACGCTTCTGGCCTTACGCTCACCCCTGATGGCGGTCTTCGCCCTGTTGCAGGAGAAACTATCTCCTTCACCCTTTCAGGAACCACAGAGATCGTCTGGATCATAGATCCTGAGGAAATACGCGGTGCTATAGCGGGAAAGAGCCGGGACGCAGCTCGTACCATCCTTGCTGGCTTCTCTGAAATAGAGGAGGCACGCCTTATCCTCAAACCTTTCTGGGAAGGACAGATGCCTGCTGATCCTACAAAGATTGAGGTGGAGATCGAGGAGCCTAAGGCGGCTAAATAAGCCCCTAGTTGACGGTTTTTAGAGGTACTGCTACAGTAGCCATACGCTTCACATGGAAGAAGAGCGAGCGAAAGGAACGGCAACCGGCACTGTAGAGGAAGTGTTGCCGAATTCTCTGTTCAGGGTCCGTCTTCCGTCTACCGACGGAGGTGAGGGTCAGCTTCTTTTAGCGTATCTTGCCGGCAAGATGCGCCTCCACCGAATTCGCGTCCTCGTGGGCGATTCAGTGGAGCTCGTGACCGACCCTTACGGGGGACGGGCCCGGATAGTGAGACGTTTGAGCTAGCTTGCAGGCGTCAAAAGCTCAATCGGTGCGACACATACGCCTATTCATAATTTTTCTAACCACTTAGCATGAAGGTACGCGCTTCCATCAAGAAACAGCAGCCGGGGGACCAAATTGTCCGTCGGCGTGGACGCTTGTACCGCATTAATAAGTTGAAGCCTCGCCGTAAGGCGCGCCAGGGCTAGTCTTCTTTTTTCCCTACTATGCGTATCGCCGGAGTCACTCTTCCAGATAACAAACAGTTGATCTACGCACTGCCGCAGATCTATGGCATTGGTCCTACCCGCGCCAAGGACATTCTTGCTGCTGCCAAGATTGAGCTCACCCGTAAGGGTAAAGATCTTTCTGCTGATGAAGAGCAGACCGTTCGTACACTCGCAGAAGCGTATCTCATTGAAGGAGAGCTTCGCCGTGAGATTGCACAGAACGTAAAGCGCTTGAAGGATATTGGTGCTGCACGCGGTACTCGTCACGCACGTCGCCTTCCAGTCAAAAACCAGCGCACCAAGACCAATTCTCGTACCGTTCGTGGTAACACGAGAAAGACCATGGGCTCGGGCCGCAGGACTCTCGAGAAGACCTAATTCTGACTGAACTTATATTTACCTATGGGAAAGAAACGAATCATTAAGAAGAGC
>CAYXXJ010000038.1:5171-7332 GCA_964469095.1 uncultured Candidatus Saccharibacteria bacterium | reverse complement strand
TCAGTGTCGCCCTCGTTAACGCGGTATGAGCCGCCAGTCGTATCAGCTGAAGAGCTGATAGTCGTGGTAGTTGCAGTTGAGGTCGAAAGAACGTTTCCGTTCGATGCGTTCTCAATCTGGAACGTGTACGCAGTAGTCGCAGTCTGAGAGATGAATGCATCGTCGCCGATAGCCTCAACCTCAACCTCGATCTCGTAAGTTGCGTAGTCGTTGTCAGAACCATCAACTTCAGTCATCTGAGCTGAGTCAGACGATGGAGTTACCATGATGCCGTCGATCTGGAGGGTGTGAGTATCGCCCTGAGCAGAACCGTCGACAGTTACGTCGTCAGCACCCTCAGCATCGATAAGTGCACCGGTAGTCGAAGCTGAGATCGTGGTACCAGTCGCGTAGTTACCCGACTGTGCCTTGAACTCAACCATGTACTCAACCGTTACAGTCTCACCCGCCTCTACAGTGTAGTCACCATCAACATCGAAGGTGGTAGAACCGTACGAGAGGGTGTTCGAAGTACCCCAATCGAAGTCGTCGAATTCCTCGCCGTCGATAACGAGTTTTGCATCGTTAACAACTGAACGAATATCGTTGTCGGTCGTGTTGAGGTTTACACCGAAGTCATTGAGGTCAATGTCGCCACCGTCCTCATCTGCTTCGAGCTCGAAGGTGAAGATGGTGTACCAGTCAGAGCGGGTATCATCCTCAACCTGGAGCGTTGCAGAATCTGGGTTCTCGCTTGAAGAACTGATGTCAAGGCCGTCATCGGCACCTTCCTCAGTCACATCAAAAGTGATGGATTCAGAATCGTCGCCGATGTACTGATCAAGACCTTCGCCGTCGATACCGCGGATACCGTCAGTGTCAACGTATACAGTCCAAGACTCACCATCATTGATGCCGTCGATGCCGTTCTGAGCCTCAACTTCAACAATGAGCTTTCCGGTGTCACCCTGCTTGACTACGTAGTCAAGACCAGTGAAGCGGAATACGTAAGGTTCGTCGTTCTCGAGCCACTCGTCTTCGTCAGATACATCTTCAGAAGCGAGCTTCTTGCCATTTCCATCAAGGATGGTGATGGTGTCGAAGGTGTCCCAAGCGTCCATCTCGTCGTTACTGTTTCCAGCATCGAGAGTAAGGTCGAGGCGCTCGATGCGAACGTCTCCGTCCTCAACATCGAACTCGAACTCAGCAACCTGTGCAGAGCCGTTCTCTGAAACCTCATCATCCTCGCCATCGCGAGCCTGGAGGTCTTCAAGAGATGCTTCACCGCCAGAAAGGCCTGAAGTTGAACCGCCGGTAGAACCGCCAGTTGAACCACCGCCCATACCGTTTACCTTAGCGCGAGTGATCGGGCCGAAGTAACCAGAAGCTGGGGTGATGCCGTTTGCTGCCTGGAAGGCTGCAAGAGCAGACTGAGTCTGGGCACCGAAGTATCCAGTAGCACCTGCTGGGATCGAGTAACCCTTCGAGATAAGCCAGTTCTGAAGTGCAGTGACTTCAGCTCCAGAAGAACCGAGGGTGAGATCCATAGTAAAGGTCGTCGAAGCCGAAGCTGACGATCCACCAAGAGCTGCGATCTGAGCGAGAAGTGCCTGTACCTGCGCCTCGAGTTCCGCCGTAGTCGCTGCGCGTGCCGAAGGGGCAAACGCTGCGAACGACGAAGCGACGAGAGCAAGACCAGCAGCTACTGCTGCGACCTTAGCAATTGCATTCGTAGTTGCAACCATGTTTGTTTAAGTAATTTGTTTTATCGAAGCGTATGCGACACGGCTTACTTATAAAGGTGCGCCGCATACACATCGTTCAATGCTTTCTAATTTTTGGTCCTTCCCCACATTTGCATGTGGTTCAGGGAGCACGTTTGTTTCAGGCTAATCCCCCGGGCCCGAAAGTGTCGACCTCTGGTCCCGAGAGATAGCTGGCAAAGTGAGATTCCGTTCTGTCTTACATCCGTGTCGGGAGAATCTTCCATTCGTGGAAACCGTCTTTGTACAAAGACGATTTAAACAGCGGTTGTGTGACCGCTATGACTCACTCATCCGCCACAAGGCGACCACCAAAGTGATCGCTTAATGAACGGGTAATGAGTATATGTCAACGACCAGTCGTTTCAGTCGTAGCCCCATCCGTATCGGTACGCTTAGCAAGTATACCGAGTATTCAT
>CAYXXJ010000038.1:3168-5161 GCA_964469095.1 uncultured Candidatus Saccharibacteria bacterium | reverse complement strand
TTCATGCGGCTAATCGGCTGCCCGATGTGGATAACCGCCCCCTCCAAGTGGAAACACGAAAAGGCCGCCCTTCCCCGATTTGGGGTGAGGATGGCCTTCGGCGCCCTAGGAGTGGAAAACAGGTCCCACAGGAAGACCCTACCAAAAAAAGCCCTTATGGTCAACGGCGTACTTACTGCGCAGCTCCCTCGTTTCGGACGAGCGTGTACCTGGTCCAGCGGCGCTCCCCTTCTCTTTTGACCCTTCCTTCAAGGACGAGTTTTTGTAGTTCTCGCTGAATTGTTTTTTCACTCACGTCCCTGATCATGGTTGATAGGTCTTTTATATAGACAGATCCACGGGAAGAAAGAATTGAAACAATAGATTCTATGCGTTCATTCTTAGAACCTTCAGAACCATTATTCTTTGAGTGTCTTTTAGTATCTCTCTGAGCATTTTTTGAATTAAGGACGTTAATTCGTATGTCTTTTTTAGTTGGCAATGTCTTATACATTTCTGTCTTAGAGAATGTCCTTGAAAGAGCCGCGAGTGTTGGCACCTCTTCAAGATGCACGCGAGGTTCTTCGTATGACGAAATTTCCTCAAGAAGATTCTCTGCTTCTTTGAGAATAATCGAGGCGTTCATGGCAGAAAGTCTCCCAGAAGATCGGGCCATGGCGACCACACTTGAAAGCGCGAGTAGTTCACGAGCAAGAGCATCAGCACTCTCTTTTGGAGGACGCACCGACGCATCAATAAGTGCCATTGAAATGTGCTCTGCTCGCTCTTTAAGGACACGAGAATCCCCAAAAGCAGGCAGTATGAGGTGGAGAGCTTTGCCTATCCTTTCAGACTTCTTATACAGGTACGCGCGTCGTATGTCTTTATCGAAAACGTTTGAAAATATACTTTTCTCTAGGACCAAATCGATAGTTCCCTGCGCTTGAACGCTTTTCTTAACGGACATTACTTCTACCTGTTCGTCTTTAGTGTCCATTGAATTGTCCTTTTGTTAGGGACAAGTGTACTCCTGGTTTTGGGATTGTCCATTCTTGTCCTTTTAAAGAATTAGGTTCTCCACAAGCCATTACCTTAAAATTAAAAACACCTTATTTTGGGCCTTGTTTTGTTCTTCAATGTTAGAATGGTGCATACCTCACACACATGGCGCGTAAGAAAAAAGCGGTGCAAGAAAGCGATGGAATCGCCAAGTGGATTGGCGGGATCGTTATCATCACGTTTGGTCTTATTCTCCTCTTTGCCTCGTTTGGTCTTGGTGGCTTTGCCTCAAACGACCTCTTTACCGCGGTCTACGGCATCTTCGGTCTCTTTGCCTACCTCCTCCCTCTTCTCATCATTGCGGGCGGTTTCTCCATGATCTTTGAACGTCTATTGATCGCTCCGATCCCAGCAATAGGAGCGACCCTAATTGCAGTCGCTGGCATGGGCTTCCTTGGCATTGTCTCTGACACTTTAGGAGGCGCAATCGGGGAAGGCGTGGGTGGTCTCACGCACGATTTCTTTGGTCTTGCTGGAGCACTTATCCTCCTTATTGCACTCATACTCGTGGGACTAGTTATCGCAACGGATGTCGTTGAACTTCTTCGAAAACTCCGTGAACTTGCGACGGGTGCACAAGACGCACTTCAAAATGTAGAGCTTCCAAAACTGAAGGGCGACAAGAAAGAAGAGGAAGACGAAGAAAGTGAAGAATCCCCTGCTCCAGTTGAAACCGGCCCTGAACGAGAACCTACCGTAAAGATGTTCAACGAAGATCGCGGTGTGAAAGCAACCGCTATCCCAAACTTTGATGCTGAATACAATCCTCCTCCAATAGATATTCTTGGCGAAGATAAAGGTAAGCCGGGCGTTGGTGACATTAAGGCAAACGCGAACATCATTAAGCGCACCTTCCAGAACTTCGGTATCTCGATCGAGATGGATGAAGTATCCATTGGTCCAACAGTCACCCGTTACGCCATTAAGCCTGCTGAAGGAGTGCGTCTCCAAAAGA
>CAYXXJ010000038.1:0-3158 GCA_964469095.1 uncultured Candidatus Saccharibacteria bacterium | reverse complement strand
CTTGCCGCCCATCCGGTCCGTATCGAAGCCCCAATTCCTGGCAAGTCTCTTGTCGGTATTGAGGTGCCAAACGCTGCAAAAGCAATGGTTGGTCTTGGTGGCGTGCTTTCTGCACCTGAATGGGCAAGTAATGAGAAGCCGCTTCTCTCAGCGGTGGGTCGTGACATTGCAGGTACTCCTCACTACGTAAACATTGCAAAGATGCCTCACGGCCTTGTAGCTGGTGCAACTGGCTCTGGTAAGTCGGTAGCTATCCATGCACTCATCACGTCGCTTCTCTACAGAAACGGTCCAAACCAACTTCGCTTCATCATGATCGACCCGAAGCGTGTGGAGCTCACCCTCTACAACGGTATCCCCCACCTCCTTACTCCTGTTATTACCGACCCAAAGAAAGCAATCATGGCGCTTAAGTGGGCTGCAAAAGAAATGGAGCGCCGCTACAACATTCTTGAGACGGAAACAGTCCGCGATATTGATTCGTATCACAAGACTGTGCTTGAGCCTGCAAGAAAGAAGAAGCTTGATGATATGCCTGAGTCAATGCCGTACATCGTCATTGTGATCGACGAGCTCGCAGACATTATGCAGAGCTACCCTCGGGAACTTGAAGCAGGCATTGTGCGCCTTGCGCAGATGTCTCGTGCGGTTGGTATCCACCTCATCCTCTCTACGCAGCGTCCGTCAGTGAACGTCATTACCGGTCTCATTAAGGCGAACGTCCCTACTCGTATGGCGCTCCAGGTAGCAAGCCAGATCGACTCGAGAACCATTATTGATGGTTCTGGCGCTGAATCCCTCCTTGGCGCAGGAGACATGCTCTACCTCTCCTCAGATATGCAAAAGCCTGTACGTCTCCAGACTGCGTTTATTTCTGAGACAGAAGTAAAGAAAGTGGTGAGCTATATAAAGAGCAATAACGCGGGCATGCTTGGTTCTCTAGATCTTGGCGCCGCTAACGGAAACATGGAAGGCGGCGGTACCTCAATTAACGACGCCATCATGATGTCTGGTGGAGATGAAGATGTCGATGATGACATGTACCTTGAAGCGAAGAATGCAGTTGAAGAAGCCGGACGCGCTTCAACCTCGTACCTTCAGCGCAAGCTTCGCATCGGGTACTCTCGTGCTGCACGACTCATGGATCTTCTCGAAGAGAAAGGTGTTATCGGTGCTGCTGATGGAGCTCGACCACGTGACGTGCTTAGTCGTGGCGGATCCCCTGCCCCTGAAGCCGAGTCTGGACCGTACTAACGCATGACACGGTATCTTGCCGGCGGCGTTCTAATAGCACTCGTCTTGTACGGAGGCTTAAAGGCCTGGCCGCTGCTTCGTGGTCCATTTATTGCTCTTGCTATCCCCAGTGAGTACACAAGTTCACCTGACGGGTTTGTGACCATTTCGGGCGTAGCGCATAACACTGAGGCCCTATTTTTGAATAACGGCCCCCTACTGATAGACCCTACGGGACGCGTTGAAACCACCCTACTCCTTCCTCATGGCGGGGCTATACTTACCCTTACGGCCACCGACCGGTTCGGACGAGCGACCACGGAACGGAGAACCGTCTATATCCCTTAACCACCGTTTCCTGTATGGCCCTAAAGAAGAAAGCAAAGAAAGCAGCTGATGTCGTACCGAAAGAAAAGGTAGCGAACCCAGTCACCAAAGACGACCGCGCACGCGCGGTTGAACTTGCGCTTAAGGAGATCAAGACGAAGTTCGGTGAAGAAGCAATCATGACCTATGGTTCTGGAAAAGTAGAATCTATTCCCTCCATTCCAACAGGCTCTATTGGTCTTGATGCCGCACTAGGTATTGGTGGACTCCCTCGCGGACGCATCATTGAGATTTTTGGTCCTGAATCGTCAGGAAAAACCACGCTCGCACTTCACTCTATTGCAGAAGCACAGAAAAAAGGTGGTATCTGTGCCTTCGTTGATGCTGAGCATGCACTTGATCCAGAGTACGCACGAAAGATTGGCGTGAAGCTTGATGAACTCCTTATCTCACAGCCTGACACTGGCGAGCAGGCACTTGAGATAGTGGACTCTCTCGTTCGTGCAAACTCAGTCGACATTATCGTCGTCGACTCCGTCGCTGCACTCACTCCAAAAGATGAAATCGAGGGTGAAATGGGCGCAACCCATGTGGGTAAGCAGGCGCGTCTTATGTCGCAGGCACTTCGAAAGCTTACCGCTATCACTTCCCGCTCGAAGACCATCGTCATCTTTATTAACCAGATCCGCATGCAGATCGGGGTGATGTTTGGAAACCCTGAGACGACTCCCGGCGGTAAGGCACTTAAGTTCTATACCTCTGTTCGTCTTGATATTCGTCGCATCGCCCAGATTAAAAAAGGTGAAGAGGTTGTGGGTGGTCGTGTACGCGTAAAGGTAGTGAAGAATAAGGTTGCGGCTCCGTTTAAGACAACTGAATTTGATCTTCTCTATAACGAAGGCATTAGTCGTGAGGGTGAACTGCTTGCGCTTGGCGAGAAGTACGGCATCGTCGAGAAATCAGGTTCCTCCTATAAGTTCGGTGAGATTGGACTTGGTCGCGGCTATGACGCCTCACGAACCTTCCTTCGGGAGAACAAGCCAGTAGCGACGGATCTGTTGAAACAGATACGCGTGAAGATAGAGGAGGTATAGGAAAACCGCCACCCTCTTTGGGTGGCGGTTCGTTAGTCGTTAGGAGCTTGGTTCTTGCCGATTCCACTCACCAATCGAAACACCTTGGATTGAGAGTGCACGAAGCCATGAAGGCCGAAGTGCGGGGTTGTTCTCGAATTGAAGTCCGAGACGCGTACCCATCGGAACTGAGGCCTGGTCTCTCGACCAGCCGCTCACTTCCCCGATTGCCGTCTGGCCTGGTTCAGCTTCAGCGCGCACCAGTCGCTCAAGTTCAGACTTCATGAGTCCGACAACACGAAAATCGAGTGTGTACTTCGCATTCGTGTCAGTGAGTACTGGTGGTCGCTCACGAAGACTCTGTTCAAGTTCAGGTGTGAGTGCGACCTGCCACGCGAGCGTCACCGTCCCAGTTACCCAGTCAGTGTCGTTCGTAGGAGTACGGACGATGTAGTTCCCTGCACCAGAAAGAGGCAATCGAAGACTGGTCGGCTCACGCCGATTACCCGCAATTGTCTGCCCTTC
>CAYXXJ010000037.1:1658-7380 GCA_964469095.1 uncultured Candidatus Saccharibacteria bacterium | reverse complement strand
TGCTTGGTTTTGGAATTCCTCTATTGCTGCCTTTTCAATGTCAGACTCACCGGTTCCTGAGTAGCTGGCATTGATGATTCGTGCACCATTTGCGATAGCGAAGCGTATTGCAGCAATCTCACGGCCAACGGTTCCAGAACCCGCATCATTTACGATACGCAGCGCCATGATTTTTGCTCCGGGGGCAATTCCTGCAATTCCCTCCTGATTTGCTACGGTCGCCGCAATGATGCCTGCAACGTGTGTACCGTGGCGAGCTCCAGTGTTGGTTCCAAGTGGATCAGTGTCATTATCAACAAAATCAAATCCATGCACGCAGCCCCCACTAAGCGCTACGCCATCCATATCGACACCTACACAGCCAGCACCATCCCACATCCTCCCTATAAGATCTGGATGTGTGTAATCAATGGCGGTATCAATCACCGCAACGATAACGTCAGTGCCGGTTGAATAGGTCCAAGCGTCAGAAGCGCGGACCTTCTCAAGATTCCAGAGCTGATCGGCGTACGGATCACTTGTTGATGAAAGCGCTTCGATTGTTCGTAGGTAGTTTGGTTCTACATACTCAATCTCCGGATCAAGAGACAATTCGGAGATGAGTTGAGGTACATCATCGGTACGTATGAGCACTGCATCTTCCGCATCTTCATACTTCACGATGACCTCGTTTGGTACGTAGAGCTCAGGATCAATATCAAGGAGAGGTGGAGGGGTTTCTAGTGATGAGGTAGAGGTGGCAAGTATCTCCTCAGTTCCAGAGGTAATCGTCACAGATTCCTGCGCAGCCAACTCAAGAGCAGGATCTATAAGTACTGAAGACTCCTCGGCAAACGCTGGGAGTGGAAGAAGTACTAGGGATGCAAGGAGAAGCATCGAAAGCGCTTGCTCAAAAGCTTTCATATCTTGGGTTATAACACAAAAGACACACGGGTGCGCATTATAATCTTTACTAAAAAGCTACCGCTATAAATAGTTTATGCGCATCGCAGCACGAACCTCAGAAAGGGTTTTCGCCGCAACAGAACGTGCTTTCTCGGTACCTTCCTGTAGGATTTTTCGAATATAAGCAGGATCTTTCGCGAGTTCTTCTCGACGAGCTCGAATTGGATCAAGCTCTGCCAAGAGAACCTCAGTAAGGCGCGATTTCACTTTCGTGTCACCTAAGCCGCCGCGACGATAGTGTTCTTTCATTGCTGAAACCTGTTCTGTGTCTGGATCAAATGCATCCAGATAAGCAAAAACAGGGTTTCCTTCTACCATGCCAGGATCCTCGACACGCAAATGGTTCGGGTCCGTGAACATATTCTTCACTTTGCGTCGTACCTCATCGGCACTGTCGCACAGAGAAATAACGTTGCCGAGCGATTTCGACATTTTTCCATTGCCATCCGTGCCGGGAAGACGCGGAACAATAGAAAGTCCTGGTGTAACCTCAACAAGCACAGGTGAGCCATACGTTCGGTTAAAACTTCGGACGATTTCGTTAGTTTGTTCGATCATAGGCAGTTGGTCTTCGCCTACGGGAACCAACGTTGCTTTGAATGCAGTGATATCTGCTGCTTGGCTGACTGGATAAATAAGAAAGCCAGCAGGAATACTAGTTTCAAAGCCTCTCTGCTTGATTTCCTCTTTTACCGTTGGGTTCCTTTGGAGGCGTGCAACAGTAACGAGGTTGAGGTAGTACATCGTCAGTTCAGCAAGTTCTGGGACAAGTGACTGAACAAAGATGGTTGAAGCTGTCGGATCGATGCCAACCGCAAGATAATCGAGAACTACCTCTTGGATGTTCTCGCGCACCTTGTCGGGGTTATCTGCGTTATCAGTCAGTGCCTGAGCATCGGCAACAATAATGAATTGCTGATGATCGTGCTGAAGACGGACGCGCTCTCGAAGAGAGCCTACATAATGACCAAGGTGTAGCGGACCTGTGGGTCGGTCTCCTGTTAGGATCACATGCGGTTTCTCATCGGAAATTTCTTGCGTTTTCATGCTTATTCCTTTCCTTGCAGTATACCGTGATTCTGGAAAGAACTCCTCTTCTAAAAAGAAAGAATGATACTCTTTAATTCACAACGTTTTTATGTTTTGTCAATAATAGCAAGAACTATTTATAATTCTGTTATGCAGTTTGAAACCCGCCTTATTACAAGCGGGTTTCAAGATTTTGTGTGGTGCGCCGGGGAGGATTCGAACCTCCGTAGGCCGAAGCCGACAGGTTTACAGCCTGTTGTAATTGACCACTCTACCACCGACGCATTCGGGAACAGCGCCGATTATAACAGATTAGCGTCGAATGACTACCTTATCTGACTTGCCCTTTTGAAGTACTGCAGCGCCGTCGGTAAAGTCAGTGTCGGTAAACGTTCTATCCGTCTCAACAGATACACCATTCAAGCGTATGCCCTTTCCTTCGATGAGTCTGCGCATTTCAGACTTTGAAATACCAAAAGCTTCGGCGCCAGTAGAAAGGAGTGTGCCGTCCAGAGAGACTTTCTTTGTAGGAAGCGTAGAGAGATCTAACTCTCCTTTTCCAAAGAGCGCTGCCGCTGCTGCCGCTGCTGCGCTCGCCTCCCTTTCTCCATGCACTAGCGCCGTTACTTCAAGCGCGAGTCTTTTTTGCGCACTTCGAGCAGCAGGATCTTTTGCGTGCTGTTCGACTAATGAAGAGATCTCAGATACCGGAATAAACGTATACATCTTGAGATACTTCTCAACAACCGAGTCAGGCTGCTTCACCCAGAACTGATAGAACTCAAATGGCGATGTCTTCTCCTTTGCAAGCCATACTGCATTCCCTTCTGATTTACCAAACTTTTTTCCTGAAGCGTCTGTGACTAGTGGGCACGTAAGAGCAAAGGCTTCGTTTCCGTCTTTTCTCCGGATCAGTTCTACACCCGAGAGAATGTTGGTCCACTGATCAGAAGCACCAAGCTGCAAATCAACACCTTTTGTTCTATTCAAGTGGAGGTAGTCATAGCCCTGCAGTAGCGAGTACGCAAACTCAGTGTAGGAAATCGACTCATCAGGAGTTTCAAGGCGACGACGAATAATGTCGCGCTTCACAAGCTCGTTCACGGTGAAGTGTTTACCTATGTCGCGAAGGAACTCAACGAGACCAAGTTTCAGAAGCCATGCTGCGTTATCAACCACCGGCACTTTCTTGCCAATGATCTGCTCCATCTGCTTTTTAATAGCGACAGTATTCTTCTGTACGGTCTTTCGGTCAGTAAGCGAGCGCTCCCCTTTCTCTTTCGGGTCGCCAATCATGCCGGTACCACCTCCAACCAAGAGCATCACAGTGTGACCCGCGTCCGCAAGACGTTTCAAGAGGAGTACCACCACAAGATTTCCTGCCTGCATGGAGTCTGCAGTTGGATCAACACCAAGGTATACCGTGCGATGGGCGCCAAGAATCTTCTCAAGTGGTGCGGAGGTGTGCTCAACAAGACCGCGATCGCGTAGTTCCTGAATGAGATTACTCATGATTCTTTGGTCGCATGAGCGGGAAGAGCTGCGCCTCACGAATACTCTTTCCAGCGAGGAAACTAAAGAGGCGTTCAGATACTCCAAACCCAAACGCTGGCGGCATGCCATACTCCATCGCTTCAACATATTCATAGTCAGCCATCTGCGCTTCTTCGTCTCCTTGTTCGCGCAGTTTCTCCTGTTCCGCAAAGCGTTCTCGCTGATCAATAGGGTCGTTTAGTTCATTGAAACCCTTACCCACCTCGCTTCCACCAAGGAGAATCTGATAGCGCTCAACAGTGCGAGTATCACTGAGTGATTTCTTTGCGAGTGGTTCAAGATATACCGGCATGCCAGTAAGGATGGCTGGTCCGCCAATGGTTTTACGAATCTGTTTCCACAAGAGATCAACACAGCGGCTCTTATCTGCTCCTGGTTCTACAGAAAGACTTTCTTTGGCAATAGCTGCCTTTGCTTCCTCGAGTGTTACCTCTCGAGGATCAAATCCGTACCGTGCCTTCATAAGCTGATTGAAATCAAGGCGTTCCCACTCGTCTGCAAGATCTATGTCAAATCCTTGGATAGTGAACGCAGTGGTGCCAAACGTGTCGAGCGCAACCTTTCGGTAGAGGTCAATGAGCATAGGTACACTCTCACGGGCGTCAGCGTAGGCCTCGTAGAACTCAAACGAGGTGTAGTCGTTTGCGTGTTCATGCGACATGCCTTCGTTTCTGAAGATTCTGCCAATCTCAAAAGTCTTAGGGATGCCCGCGACCATGAGTTTCTTCTGCCAGAGTTCACCCACGGAGATACGGAGGTACACCTCAATATCGAGTGCATTATGGTGTGTGATGAATGGACGAGCGTCAGCACCACCTGTCATGGTTTCAAGAACAGGAGTCTCAACCTCAATAAACCCTCGAGAGAGCATGAATGAGCGAATTGCGTTCCAGAAAATGGAGCGTTTTTGAACCAGCGTCTTCACCTCTGGGTTAAGTAAGATGTCGAGATATCGTTTTCGATAGCGTTCATCTTCGTCTTTAAGGCCGTACCATTGATCAGGAATCGGTCGCAGTGACTTTGCAAGCATGCGCCATGAAGACACAAGCACTGAGCGCATGCCTCGGTTGGTGGTGAACGCGCTGCCAGTAGCTTCTACAAAATCACCCTGGTCAGTAACCGAAAGGAAGAAATCAAACTCATCCCCAAGATCATCTTTCTTGAAGAGCATTTGTACGGTTGCTGTTCCGTCTGTTACATCAGCAAACGCAATACCACCCTGAACACGAAGAGACACCATACGTCCTACAAGCGTCACTGTCTCTTTGGAGTCGAGAATATCGTCATAGTGAGTAAGGAAGTCGTGTGTTGTGTGGGTACGGTTTGTTTCCGCAGGGTACGGATCCATCCCCCGCTCTCGCATGAGCGCAATCTTCTGGAGACGCTCCTCTCGAACATCTTCAAGAAATGCCATAGATGTGCCCATCCTAGCACGTCTTCATATTCGTGGTATGGTTTGTGCATCATGAGCGAGCCACAGGAGAAAGAACGAGACCATAAGCGACTCGGGCGAGAACTTGATCTCTTTGCCTTCTCTGAGACTGTTGGTAAAGGTCTTCCCCTCTACACCCCTAAAGGAGCGGCGATTCGGCGAGAGCTTGAACGCTTCATTGTTGATGAGGAAATAAAGCGAGGCTATCAGCACGTACTTACCCCTGATATTGCAAAACTCGAGCTCTACGAAAAGAGCGGACACTACCCGTACTACAAGGACGGTATGTATGCTCCCATTGAAGACGAGGATCAGAAGTTCATGCTCCGTCCGATGACCTGTCCGCATCACTTCGAGCTCTATCTTCGCGAGCCACACAGCTACCGCGACCTCCCTATTCGCTATGCTGAACTTGCAAAGCTCTATCGCTACGAGCAGTCAGGAGAGTTGATGGGTCTCCAAAGAACTCGTTCCTTCTGCCTCTCTGACGCTCATGTGGTCTGTGCGTCTGAAGAACAGGCTATTGATGAGATTCACAAGGCGCTTGATCTTATTGAATACGCAAATGGTGTACTTGGTCTCAAAATGGGTGAAGACTACACCTATCGCCTCTCGCTTGGAGACCGAGCAAATACTGAGAAGTACTTCAAGGATGACGCAGGCTGGGAGAAGGCAGAGACCCTGCTTCGTGAAGCTATGGAGAAGCGTGGCGTACCGTTTAAGGAGGCAAAGGATGAGGCTGCTTTCTATGGTCCTAAGCTG
>CAYXXJ010000037.1:0-1648 GCA_964469095.1 uncultured Candidatus Saccharibacteria bacterium | reverse complement strand
GACAGAAAGTAAGGTGATTCGTGGGGAAGCGGCCTTTCGTGCGGCATTGGCGCTGAAGGCAGAAGGTTTTGTCCCGGATGTCATTCTGGCACATCCCGGTTGGGGCGAGAGCTTGTTTCTCAAGCAGGTATGGCCGGACACTAAGCTGATTATCTACTGCGAGTTTTATTACGCGGCCGCTGGCACGGATGTGGGTTTTGATCCGGAGTTTCCGCCTAGTCATGAGGGTGAGGCTTGTCGCATTCAGATGAAGAATGTGAATGGCAAAGAAGATACTGCTTTTACGGTGCAGTACGACCTCTCCTCTCCTATGAAGTTTGATCTCACCTATACAGGCGAAGACGGTCAGCAGCACCGCACCTATGTCGTGCATCGCTCGTCCATTGGCTCTATTGAGCGCACCATGGCCTTCCTTATTGAAAAGTATGCAGGCGAGTTCCCACTCTGGCTCTCGCCTGTCCAGGCACGTGTCCTTCCCGTATCAGATGCACAGTCTGCATACGCAAAAGAAGTAGTAGCGACGCTTGTAGCGGCAGGTGTACGCGCTGAAGCTGATACCACCAATGAATCACTCGGGAAGAAGATTCGAACTGCAAAGACAGAGAAGATTCCTTATCTTCTTGTGGTTGGTGATAAAGAAGTTGGAGAGAAATCAGTAAGTGTCGAGAGTCGTACTGAAAAAATAGGTGCTATGGAGGCGACTGCACTTGTCGCTCTTCTCAAAGAACAGATCAGCGCGCACGCGTAAGCCGGTTTAACACAGAGGTAATCACTACTCCCATGAGGGACTTTTCAGCTGTATCTGAAGCGCTCGCGTCGCGTACCTATAAGGGTATTTCCGGAGTCGCGCATATTGAAAGCGGCATACTAGGTCCCGTAGTCGGTATTACCGTGTGTACTCATGGGAATGAGCCTGCCGGACTCGCTGCCGCTGAGCACCTCTTGGCACCTGACTTCAAGCTTCTCAAAGGATCTCTTTTTCTCGTTTTAAATAACATCAGGGCAACGAAGGCGTATGAAAAAGCGCTAACAGAAGAGGAAAAACAACAAACACGATTTATAGACAGCAATCTTAATAGACTTCCTGCCTCTCTCTTTGAGGAGGAAAACGAGACACGATACGAGATACTTAGGGCTCGAGAACTTTTTCCTGTGTGGGGTCAGTTTGAGATTGGACTTGATGTTCACAGTACGTCACAAGACAGTGAACCAATGCTTATTGGTGTTGGTGAACGCCTCCCTGACGACCTCATTCAGGGGTTTCCAATCACTAAGGTCATAACAAACATAAGCAGCGTGATGCGTGATCGTTCCGCGGCTGATTTCTTTGGTACCAAAGAAAGACCTTGCCGTTCGTTTGGTATTGAGTGTGGAGGGCATGAGCATGTGGACTCATTTGGACGGGCAGTCACGTGCGTGAAAGCGTTGCTACAGAATCTTTCCATGATTCCTAGAGAATTATCGGATACGTCGTATATGCATGAAGAGTACGCGGTTACCTCTTCTGTGTATTTTCCGAACAAAAGCTATCGATTAACAAAAGTTTATGAGAACTTCGAATCAGTCTCTGCTGGAACTATTCTTGCGCAGGGAGATGGTGTGGCGGTAGTTGCGCCAGAGGATGGTCATACGCTTTTTGGGCCAAAAA
>CAYXXJ010000036.1:272-7459 GCA_964469095.1 uncultured Candidatus Saccharibacteria bacterium | reverse complement strand
CTCACTTGGAGAAGAGGAAGTACCAGAGGAAGAAGCGTCCGGTACCGCAGCCATGTTTCTTATGGCAGCGCCCGCTGAAGACACTGCTTCAGCAAAACGAAGTGCTATTGAATCAGATGGACCTGCTCTGAAGTTTCTGATTCGCGATCGCTCTTCAAAATAGAGTAAAGGGCTGCGTTCAGTAGAACGCAGCCCTTGCTTCTTCATGCTGGCGACTTTTTCCAGTCTCGAGACTTGAGGATCCCGCAGAGCCAGGCGCCGGTAATAATGGCGCCGGCACCTCCGACAGCAAACGAGAGTTTGTAGTTCTCGAACTGTTTTGGATACTCTGCGGCAACGAACCCTGGCTCGAAGATGAATATAATTCCAGCAAAGACCAGACACACCCCGTAGATCGCGAGGATCATCGAAATCCAGGTTGGAAATTTGCTAGCGAGAGTAGCGATACATGCAGCCCCCGCAAACACAACCAGACCGTGGTACGTACTGATGAATAGAAGATTCTCCTGCCCGCCAGAGAAAGATCGCTCAACGAAGTTGAGTAACCCCTCCCACATGAAGTATGAAGTGATCATTGATGCACCAATCATGGTGCACAGGAGCCCGAACCCCTTGCGCAATACGTCCATTTACACCTCCGTAACTGCGTATTTATATATTACACAATTTATTATAAAAGTCAATATTTATGCCTCTAACTTCGCGTACTTGGCGCGCACGGCGCTTCCTGGCCAGCGGTAGTAGAGAATAGGAATCAAGACGAGCGTAAGGAGGAGCGAGAACGCAAGACCGAACATAATCGCAAAAGCAAGCGGTGCCCAGAAGGGAGAAGCAAGCGTAAGCGGAATCATACCGACACAGGTCACAATCGTGGTGAGAAGAATAGGGCGAAGGCGAGATGCTGCTGACTCAACCACCACTTCTTCAAGCGAGAGATGTCCTCGTTCTTTATGAATACGTGCAATCGAATCCATCAGAATAATGGCGTGGTTAATGATGACGCCTGCAAGCGCGATCACACCGAGCATGGAGGTCATAGACAGAGGCTGACCCATAAGGGTGAGGCCTGCATGTACGCCAATAAGCGACAAAGGAATGAGGAGTAGAAGATAGAACGACTGACGGAATGAGTTGAACTCAAGCACGAGGAGCGAGAGCATGAGACAAGCGCCCGCGACCAGCGCAATCACAAGCTCAATGAAGGACTTAGCGACGTCTTCGCTTTCGCCACCCTGCTTCATGACTACCCCTTCAGGAAGCATGCTTTCATCAAAACGCTTAGCAAACTCGCTCGTTGCCTCAATGGCATTTCCTCCAGCTGCTACTTCTGCAGAGACGGTCATAATACGGGTGCCTGCTTCGTGACGGATCGTAAGCTCTGCAGGTTCGTAGGAGATGTCGGCGATAGACGAGAGGGCAACCGGACCCTTCACGCCAGTGACTGAAAGGTTGCGAACCGCATCGATAGAGACAAGAGTCGTCTCTGAAGGATTCGTGTACCCAGGATTCAAATCGAGCTTCACGCGCACATCAATATCAGAACCATCTGCACGAACGGACGTGGCTTCAGTGCTAAAGAGTGCGGTGCGCAATGTCGACGCAACTGCAGCAGGGGAGACACCCGCTTCTGCAGCTTTTGCACCATCAAGACGCACCACAAATTCAGCGCTTGAATTGCGTGTTGAGGAATTGATATTCACTACATCAGGAATCTCCGAGAGTACGTTTGCCGCGGTGTCAGCAGCAACGGTCAAGGAAGCAAGATCGTCTCCTGAGAAGGTGATTGATACTGGAGCACTCGAAGGAGGACCGCCCGCAGGCTCGCCAACAGAAATGAGCGCTGAGGTTACTGGAAGGAGATCTTTGCGAAGACGTTCGACAAACCTGGCGCTCGGCTCTTTGTGTTCCTTGCGTAGGTTTACGGTGATGTTTGCAATCTGTCCGCCGCTTCCCGCGGCTTCAAATCCTCCTGAAAACGAACTTCCCGAACCAACGACAGTGACAAATGATTCAACAGACGGATCCTGGTACAAGATTTCTTCTACTTCGCGCACTGCAAGATCAGTCAACGAAAGGGCGCTTCCCTGAGGAGTTTCAATATTGATGTACACAAAATCCATGTCGTCTGTTGGGAAGAAGATCGACTTCAGGAGTCCAGTTGCAGGGAGCGCGAGCGCAACAATAAAGAGGACACCCATCATAAGGAGGAAGCGGTTCTGGCCTTTTCTGTCGTGAAGCAGTTTGTGCAAGAAGCGTTCGTACCATTCTTTAGCAATACGGTTATAACGCTCCTGACGACGCTCTTCTGCGCGCGTATCGTCTTTTACATAGAACATAGAGAGGAGTGGCACAAACCCGAGCGCTACAAAGATCGAGGCAAGTAGTACAAAGATAACGGTGTACGGAATAGAAGCGAGGAATTTTCCGACAATGCCCGAGAGGAAGAACAGCGGTACAAACACGACAATAGTGGTGAACGTTCCAGCGATAAGGGGCCACGCGTATTCACGGATAGCGCCGATAGCAGCACCCTCTTCACCAAGGGTCTTCAGACGTGTGTGATACGCCTCAACCACCACGATGCCTGAGTCAACCAAAATACCAATCGCGAGAATAAGCGAGAACAAGGATACGTTGTTTAACGTATTACCCGAGGCAAGCATGAAAATAAACGCGATAAGAAAGGAGAGGGGAATAGAGGCCGCAGCAACTACCGCCTCTCTAAACCCAAGCGTTGCAAAGAGAACGAGGAGAATAAGAATAATGGTTTCAACACCCACGCGAGAAAGCTCTGAGAGCGATTTACCTACTTCTTCTGCTCCGTCATACGAGACCGTGATATCAGTACCTGAAAGAATACTTCCCTGAAGCTCCGTCAAACGGTTTTTGACAGCTTCTGCGATCTCAACAATGTTTCCACCACGACTCTTGGTGACCGAAAGAGTAAGTGAAGGATTTGCCGGAGCACCATCTACTGATACCCGTGAGTAGCTGGTAGGGTCTTCAAGTCCATCAACGACGCGTGCAACATCAGCAACTCGTACTGCGCGTCCACCAGGACCAGGGATGGCAACTGCAGCTACGTCTTCTGTGCTTTGAAGACCTGCGTCAAAGCGAACACCATACTCAACACCGTCGACAGTGATAGAGCCTGCGGGAGCACCAAACCCGGCTGAAGCGAGTGCGCCAGTCACGTCAGACACAGACAGGTCGTACTGCTTCAATTTTGCCTCTGAGACGATGACCTGTACTTCTCGGGCACGTACACCAGAAAGAACGACTGAAGCAACGCCCGGTACTCGTTCAACCTCATCTTTTGCTGCTTCACCAAGGGCAGTGAGTTCTGCTGGTGCAAGATTTCCTGATACGGCAACAACCAGAATAGGTTGATCAGCAAAGTTCACGTCTGACACGAGTGGATCAGTGGCTTCGTCTGGGAGCTCAGGTTTTGCAGTATCAACGGCTTCTTTAAGAAGCTGTATTGATTTATCAATGTTTGCTGACGCGACGAACTCCACAGACACAGAGGAGAACCCATCTCCTGAAGACGAGGTGACTTTAGAGACACCTTCTACTGAAAGTACGGCATCTTCAATTTTGTCAGTCACCAGACGCTCCACATCTGACGCAGACGCGCCCGGAAGTGCGGTTGAGACAATGCCAAGCGGAATCGCGATTTCAGGCGTTGCTTCTTTTGGAATTGCTGCGACAGCATAGAAGCCGGCAGCAATAAGCACGAGCATTAAAAAGACCGTGAAGTGTCTTCGGTGGAGAAAAAAGCTCCAGAATCCAGTCATGGATTAGTTGTCTTCTGCAACGCGCACTTGCTGTCCGTCTGAAAGTCCGCGAGCATCAGACACAATGCGAAGATCTGCAGGGAGTGGAGAGAGTATCTGGATACGCTCGCCAACCACTTCGCCAATCTGTACCGGAAGTGCTTCGAGTCGACCATCTTCTCGGAGCATGAACACAACACGGTTACCTGCAGAAAGCTTTACCGCTGAAAGAGGGAGGAGTACCGGACCTTCAGTGGTTTCAGTAGTAGGAACAGTACCGGGAAGTGTGAGACGTACTGACTGACCGTTTACAAGCCCGCTTTCAATACCGACTGCTACATGTAGTTCAATCTGCTTTGTCACTGGGTCAAGCGCAGGAGCAATAGAAGTAACGGTACCTTCGTACTGATCTTCAATCTGCACTTTTGCGCCAGCAGACAAGCTCGCTACTGCTTCTTCAGAAGCAAAGGCGACTATCTCAAGCGCACCATTTTGAGCAACGGTCGCAACGTGATCAAGATTGCCCACGTAGTCACCAACACGAATAGGGAGGTAGTTCACCGTGCCGCCAATAGGTGCACGAATACGTGTCTTCTCAAGCGAAGCTTCTGCAAGGCGAAGGGTACCAAGCGCTGATTTCACACTCGCATCGACTGATGCGGTTGAACCTGTCGCGCCGCTTCGAAGAGTTGCTTGCGCAGCGGTGAGTGAGCTTAATACACCAGTCACCTGAGTACGGGCTGTAGTGATGGCGGTAATTTGAGTAGCAGATGCGTTTGAATTGGTGCGGTTTGCCGCCTCAGACACAGCATCAACAAAAGCGGCTATTTGGCGAGCAAGCGGCTCAATACCATCAAGCAGCTCGCGTGGATCGGTTGCGGCAGCGCCCGCGAGTCGTGCGCGCTCTGTTTCCATCAGTGCTGCAATACGCTTACGCTCTTTTGAAAGCTCGGCTGGATCACTACCTGTTGGATTAATAAGGAGGTCAGGACCAACCGGAGTAGGGCCACCAAAGAGCTGATCTACCTGTGTCTCAAGCAAGATATCGAGCGTATCAAACGCATCTCTATATGCGTTTCGGGCACCAGAAGCAACATCAACAGGGGATACGCTCGCTCGCGCAGCAAGTGCAGCGTCATACGCTCCTTCAGCCTGGGTTACCTGGGCGCGCTCCGAACTATTCTCAAGCTCAGCGAGTACAAATCCTGCGGGTACAAATGCACCTACTACCGTATTTACTGAACGGACCGTACCTCCTGCTTCAGCACGAAGTTCAGCTTCACTTCGAGCGCGTACATTTCCTACAATACTTGCGCCAGACACGCTTCCTGAAAGTTCGCCAACGGAACGAAGCGATACGGCGCGTATAGCGGGGGTGGTTGTTGCAGGTGTACCACTAAGAAGTGCAGAAATACCCCAGAAGAGTACGAGGAGTCCTGCAATAGCAAGTGCCTGACCCCAACGAGGCAGTATGCGAAAGCGTCGCCAGAGGGCGACACTGAGGTTTCGTGCACGAAGCAAAACCTGCTTCAGCGCTGTTGTAAGTCGCGCGAACATTGTGTGGATTCTAACACGTATCGTGTATGAAGTATACTTCGCTACACATGAGTCCTCGCATACACGAACGTGTACGAAACATTCTGATCGCACGAGAAGCAGTGCTGCGACTTTGGGGAAGACGCATTGCGCTTTCGTTTGCTGTCATTGCGCTGATCCTGATTCTTCTTGCACTGGCGTATGCTTTTTTGTTTGGACCACGAGGAGCTCCTGAAGTACGACCTGAGTTTGTGGTGTCTCCTGAAGATACGCTCCTTACAGTTTCTGAACGACTTGAAGACGAGGGGTATGTGAAATATGCGGGCGCCGTTCGGTTTGTCTATGGTCTCATGCGAAGCGATCGTACAGTTCGTCCCGGTGGCTACGTGCTTTCTCCCGGCATGGATGCGATTTCGCTAGCAAAGACCCTTGGACAAGCTCCGTACCTTGTCTGGGTTGATATTCCTCAAGCAGCACGAAAAGAAGAGATCGGTGATTTCTTACAAGACGCGCTTTCGTGGAGCGAGACGGAACGAGAAGAATGGGCGCTCGCTACCGCAAGCACTTCAGGACAACTCTCAGAGGGTGTGTACTTTGCAGACACCTATCTCATTCCTTCGGACCAGCCACCTGCAGCAATTGCCGCGCGTCTTCGAGGTCGCTTTGAAGAAGTAATAACACCATACGCACTTAAAGCAGCAGAAGAAGGGAAGAGTTTGAAAGAGGTACTCATCCTTGCGTCTCTGATTGAGCGCGAAGCTGCCAAGAATGATAAAGCGCTTGTCGCGGGCATACTCGAGAATCGTATTGATCGCGGTATGTTGCTTCAGGTAGACGCAACGCTACAGTACCTTGCGGGTGACGAACAAGATTGGTGGCCACAACCTGATGTGGCGGATAAAGATACAGACTCTCCGTACAACACCTATATATATGCAGGACTCCCGCCAGAACCAATCGCCACACCCTCCCTTGCTTCAATTGAGGCTGCGCTCAGTCCACAGCCAACTAAGTGTCTCTACTATCTCCATGATGCATACGGACGCATCCACTGTTCGACGACCTATGCTGCGCATAAGGCAAACGTGAATAGATACTTACGCTAAAGAAAAAGGCTTCGTGCTAAGTGCACGAAGCCTTTGTGTTATTTCTCTTTTCGCTTTTGTCGTTCGTAGCGAGCCTGAAGCGTTTGGTAGAGCTCTACCGTACTGTCGCCCTTGTCGTACGCTTCTTCAAGTGAAGCGCGCGTATCTCTTCCGGTACCCCACGGATTCAAGATTCGCTCATGAAGCGCTTCAAGAACCGCAGGGTAGTCACGCAGGTTGAAGCGAAGCAAATCAGCTTCTTTTCCGAGTCTGCGTAAGATCTGCAGGGCGCGTGGCGTTTCTTCTGCTGCGCGTTCGTAGATCTTCCGCATCCACACTTCAGATTCTTTCGTACGTTCAGGACTCCATCCAGCAGCGCGTTCAAGCATCCATCGTGCGAATGAGAGCGCGAACGCATCCAGGGGTGAGTCACCTCGACCTGTTCCAAGGTTTGGAAGTGTTCGTCGTTCCGTACAGAAGGAGAGAATCGTCTCAAACAAGACGAGACCTCCCATAGTGTATTTCACGGGGGACCAGTGACTAGCGAAGCCGCCACCGTAGAAGAGATGGTGCGTTTCGCCTTCATCATCTTCTTGCAGTGCGAAGTAGTGCTTCTCAAGTTTGCGAAGCGCATGCACCGAGAGCGCTGCTCGTAGTGAACGTTCCGTTCGATCCGTTTCTTGTTCGAAGAAACGTTCGTCCTGCGAACCATCGGCAACCATAAAATAATATGAGATTGCCATGCATGGATCGCTATCGTGTAGCGTGAGTCCGGTCTCAAGAAGGCCGA
>CAYXXJ010000036.1:0-262 GCA_964469095.1 uncultured Candidatus Saccharibacteria bacterium | reverse complement strand
CTTTAAATCGGTCAAGCCACTCATCAAAGAGTCGTGTGCAGGTCACCGGCTTATAAAGCGGATGGTAGTCGTGGATGAGGTTCATCTCCTATCCTTTCTTGAAAGATCAACGCCGCAGGGCGCAAATCTGGGGTTAGGAATAACACGAGTGCCGGAGAGTGACAATTCGAGGGAGTTCCTTTTTAGCGACACATAGGATAGAGTGTGTCTATACGGGCCTCCGGGCCTTTTTACATTCATGGAGATTCGTAACATCGCTATC
>CAYXXJ010000035.1:3480-7471 GCA_964469095.1 uncultured Candidatus Saccharibacteria bacterium | reverse complement strand
TGCTTTAATACCTGTTTCAAAGATTTCAGCTTTGGTGGTCTGTTCAGCAAACGAAGGAGGGTCGCGATGAATCGGGAGACGAGGTGCAGACTCCTTGATTGGCCCCTTACCATCTACTGGTTCACCAAGCACATTGAACAAGCGACCAAGTGACGCCTCTCCCACAGGAACGGAGATAGGAGCACCAGTAGCAGTTGCCTTCTCGCCACGAGCAAGTCCTGCCGTCTCGGTCATGGAGATCGTGCGTACACGATCGAGTCCCAAATGAGACGCGACCTCGAGCGTGATGCGACCATGGTCGCCCGCTTTCTCGATAACGAGCGCCTCACCAATTGCCGGACGAGTGTCTGGGAAATGAATGTCAACGACTGGCCCGATGACTTCTGTGATTGTTCCTGTGTTCATAGTAGTAATGGTTATAGTGCTAATGCTTCACGACCGCCCACAATCTCTGACACCTCACGCGTAATAGCTGCCTGGCGAATCTTGTTATACACGCGTGTAAGATCTCGCGCGACCTCCTTTGATTTATCCGATGCACTCTTCATGGCAACCATTCTCGCTGAGTGCTCAGACGCCTTTGATTCAAGGAGCATGTGATAGAGAGAGGAAGCAACCAAGCGAGGAACGAGAACTCCTAGAATGTCGCCAGTAGAGGATTCAACATCATAGGAAGCTGGTGCTGTAAGTTCTGAAGTCTCCGCCCACCTACCTTTTACAGGGCGAATATCAGCAACCAACTCCTGAATACTTTCTACAGAAAGCGGAAGGAGAGTACGAAGCGTCGGTACCTGTTGAAACGTTGATTTGATGTTGCTGTAGGGAGCAAGCACCTCATCAAACTCACCTGAAGAGAATCCTGTAGAGAGAAGGCCAGCAAGCTCTTCCATAATCGTAAGAGGAACATCATCACGCTTGTTCTCATAGAACGCACGCACTTCATAGCCGCGACGAGAGAAATATTCGTATCCTTTCTTGCCGTATGCGTAAATCACCACAGTGTCTTTCTCTTTCCCTTCGACAAACTGTGCAGCGCTCTTTAATACCCCTGAGTTAAGCGCGCCTGCAAGTCCTTTATCACTCGTCATAACCACAAGCGCGCTCTTCTTCACGTCACGCTTCGTTGCAAGCGGATGACGGGCCACATCACTGGTGCCTGAAAGACGAGCAAGGATGGAGAGTGCGGCGCGTGCGTAGGGACGGCCAGAAAAGGCAGCTGCCTGCGTCTTGCGCATCTTCACGGCTGACACCGCTTCCATAGCGCGCGTCACGGTGTTCATCCGCTTCGTCGCTGCAATCTTCGCTTTAATATCTTTCAGAGCCATTGTTAGTTTTTCGCACGCTCTACAAACGTCTCGAGCGCAGCGCGTAGAAGCTTCTCTGCCTCTTCGGTAATCTCACGCTTCTCACGGATGAGTGCGAGCGCATCTCCTGCTTCACGCATGAGGTAATCCTGGAGTTTCTTTTCCATGGCACTCGTTTCCTCAGGAGAGAAGGTGTCGAAGTAACTGTTGGTTGCTGCAAAGATGACTGCTGCCTGCATCTCAAAAGGAAGTGGCTTGCCGTTAGACTGCTTCAATACTTCCGTCATACGACGACCAGAATCGATACGCTTCTTCGTGTCTTCATCAAGATCAGACGAGAACTGCATGAATGCTTCAAGCTCTCTAAACTGAGCAAGTTCAAGTTTGATCTTGCCGGATACCTTCTTCATTGCCTTGGTCTGTGCCGAAGAACCCACGCGCGATACTGAGATACCGACGTCGATAGCAGGACGCATACCTTTGTTAAAGAGGTCAGAGATAAGGAAGATCTGACCGTCAGTGATTGAAATCACGTTCGTAGGAATGTAGGCAGAGACGTCACCTTCCTGGGTCTCGATGATAGGAAGCGCGGTCAATGATCCTCCTCCAAGCTCCTTATTAAGCTTTGCGGCACGCTCAAGAAGACGTGAGTGGAGATAGAAGATATCTCCAGGATATGCTTCACGGCCCGGCGGACGACGAAGCAGGAGAGAGAGCTGACGGTAGGCAACAGCCTGCTTTGAAAGATCGTCGTAAATCACGAGCGCGTCTTTTCCTGCTTCCATGAAGTGTTCACCGATAGCGGCTCCTGCAAACGGTGCGAGGAACTGGAAAGCTGCTGGAGCAGATGCTGGAGCTGTAACTACAATCGTGTAGTCCATTGCACCCTGCTCTTCAAGCTGCGCTACGATCTTTGCTGTCTTTGATTCCTTCTGGCCAATAGCGACATAGATACAAATAGGACGAGTCGCTTCAGGTTCAGATTTCTGGTTGAGAATGGTATCAATTGCAATCGTCGTCTTACCAACACCGCGGTCTCCAATGATGAGCTCGCGCTGACCACGACCAATCGGAATCATGGCATCAATAGCCTTGATACCTGTGTGAAGCGGTACGTTTACCGGAGAACGATCGATCACGCCATAGGCTTCGCGTTCAATAGGCACCATTTTAGTGGCACCAGTTGCACCCTTGCCGTCTACCGGAGCACCGAGCGGATTTACTACGCGACCAACAAGCGAGTCACCTACTGGGATGGAAAGGAGGCGACCAAGACGACGCACAAGCATACCTTCGTATACTTTTGAGGCATCGCCGAGAATAGCGGCACGAACACCGTCTTCTTCTAGGTTCAGGACGAGACCAAAGATAGGATCCGCATCTTTGAGTGCCTCTTCAAGCGTACGATCGAAGGTAGGGTCAAAGAGGACCATTTCGCTCATGACGGCATTTCCTAGCCCGTCCATTTCTGCAATACCGTCGCCGGTTGCACGAACAACACCCGTCTCTTCCGCCCCTTTGGTGGGCGTAAACGACGCAATCTCTTTCTCAATCTGTTTGATGATGCTGTCCATGATTACCTAGTGACGTTCCTATAAATATCTATCAGTGCACGTTTACCTGAGCGATCAAGTAGGCTTCCGTTACCTCGTGCACGAAACCCTGAGATGAGCGTAGGGTTTACGTGCGTTTTGGTTGCGACAATACCCGCTTCTTTTGCCTCTTGAAGCGCTTCCTTGCTGTCTTTTTCATGCGCTACTTCTACGAGAGGTGCGAGCGCCTTGCGGCGTGCCTGCACCTTACGAAGTTCTGCAGCAATAGAAGGAAGAACCTTGAGGCGCCCTGCAACACGAAGATGCTCTACGAGTCTTCCAACCGCTGCGGTAGCGACTGCTTCATTTTCAGATTCAGCAGCCTTCTCCAGAAGTTTTGTGTATGCATCTATCATGCTTTTTCGCGAAGCACTTTCTCAGCTGCAAGTACTGCAAGGCGCGCAATCTCCTTCTCGCTTTCTTTCTTCATACGCTCGGAGGTTTCCTGTGCTCGCTTATCTGCATCTGCCGCTATCTTTGCTGCACGCATCTCTGCTTCTTTGACGATGCGTGCTTTTTCTGCTGCTCCACTCTCGCGTCCGGACGAGACAAGTTCAGCAGCCTCTTTATCTGCATCCTTCACACGACGTGCTGCTTCTTCATCAGCTCCTGAGAGCTTTTCGGTTGCTTCTTTTGCATCCATGACTCCTTTCTCGATTAGCGCGCGGCGCTCATCAAGCGTCTTCATGACTGGCTTATAGAGAAGAAGCCATAGCGCGATAAAGAGGATACCGAAGTTAATCCCCTGGGCGAGCAGAAGCTTCCAATCAATGCCAAATGCTACAAGAAGCGCATCCATGACGTGCGTCTATCTAGACGAATCTAATGATGAAGGCACACACGAGCGCGAGAATACCGAGCGCTTCAGCAAACACGATCGCAAGAATCATGTTTGATACTACCTTGCCTGAAGCTTCTGGGTTTCTACCAATTGCCTGCATTGCGCCTGAGCCAATGAGACCGATGCCAATACCAGGGCCAAACACCCCAAGACCAGCAGCGAGTGCCATCGCAAGAAGACGTCCGCTTTCAATATCCATATATCGTAAGTATTCGTTTAATAAGTGATTCCATCCCGGAATCGCATCGAGAGGC
>CAYXXJ010000035.1:3153-3470 GCA_964469095.1 uncultured Candidatus Saccharibacteria bacterium | reverse complement strand
CGGAATAGGAAGAAGGTAGGCTGCAAAGAAGACCGCAACCGCAATCATGACTTCTCCGGCAAAGACGTTTCCGAAGAGACGGAAGGAGAACGATACGAGCCGGCCGATGTTCGAGAGGAGCTCGATGATGCCCACGATGAAATCTACCGGTGATTTGAAATTAACATACTTCCCTGCGTACTTGAAGAAACCAAGAGCAACAATGCCCGTGATTTCAATCGTGAAGAACGAGATGATGGCGAGCGCCAGGGTAAAGTTTAAGTCTGCCGAAGGGGCGCGTAGAAACGGCACATGGTCATATAGGATTGAACCTACAC
>CAYXXJ010000035.1:2846-3059 GCA_964469095.1 uncultured Candidatus Saccharibacteria bacterium | reverse complement strand
ATGGTCATGATGAGTGGGAAGAACTTGCGCGCGAGTTTCTCGCTCTCAAGCGTCTCGGCCATATAGTTCAAGACACCTTCAAAGAGCATCTCGACGCCTGCCTGGAGTTTTCCAGGGATTATGGAAATCTGGCGTCTGAATAGAACGGCAAAAGCAAGCAGGATCGCCATAGTGATCCAGGTCATAAGAAGGGAGTTGGTGATTGAGAATCCA
>CAYXXJ010000035.1:0-2836 GCA_964469095.1 uncultured Candidatus Saccharibacteria bacterium | reverse complement strand
TCTCCTCAGCCTTAAGCACTACGTGGACTCCCCCATGCGAAGCCTCGGCCGCAGCAGCTGCTGCGTCCGTACCAGATGCGACCATGTCGTGCTCCACTGCCATATATAAATGAAAATAAACCCCGCCCGGGCTCGTTTCTTCATGCTACCAGACCCTCACTAGACGGGCAAAACAGGAATAGGAATTCATTTTATCTTCAAGGTCCCGCATGGTATATTTTCTATATGAAAGATTTCTTTACTCAGTGTAAGAACATATTCTCCGGTTCGGGGAAAACATCCACTCGTGATGTGTCACGAGCCATGGAGCGTGTCGATGCTCAAATCGGACGCGCGGTTACTCGTTTATCTGAACGATAGTGGTCTACTATCTTCCCGAAGAAAGCCTCGAGAAGATATTTGAGTTTGTAAGTAAGCGCTATGCACGTATAGAGGAAGTGCCTCGATACAGAGAAGAAAGACGCTTTGATGAATTTTGTGGCGTTCTTAGGCAGGCGCATTCAGATATCTACTATCCAACCGTGCTTGAGAAAGCCGTGTATCTCCTCGTCAGTATCAACAAAGGTCACTTCTTTTCAAACGGAAATAAACGTCTTGCACTTGTCGTTATGACGCTTTTTCTCGCGGTAAACGATCTTCAACTTAAAATGGGAGATAAACCATGGTACCGAACTATACTTAGTGAACTGTTTCCAGAATATAAACAATGGGAAGATTTCAAAGAATTTAATTCTACGGATTTTGCTACCTACAATCTCTCAATCATGATTGCTGATAGTGGCGTGTATGGAATCTCACATGATGAATTGAAACAACGCGTCCACAGCTTTTTAGAGAGAACTATCGAGAAATTTAGCTAAGCTTAGTGATTGGACCTTAGGGGACTCGAACCGGTCACCTCGTCCATGCCATGGACGCGCTCTACCAGATGAGCTAAAGGCCCTTGAGTATATTCAATTTACTGTCTTTTCTTGAGTGCCTCAAGGTCCTCAAGAATACGCTTTACATCACTCGTCAGCTTATCAAGCGATACTTCATCTTTTGCATCCTCTTCAGTCATATCTTCCACGTCTTCCTGAATCTCTTCGATATCTTCCTGAATCTCATCAAGATCTTCAGAAAGCTCTTCGACGTCTTCCTGAATCTCATCAATATCTTCCTCGACTTCACGAAGGGATGCGGTGTTTCGATTCACCGTCATCTGGATGAAAATAGCGAGGTAGATTGCTTCAAGAGAGACAATGGTGGTGAGTGCAAGGAGGATAAGTTCCCAGCTTTCAAGACCAAGCACTCCTGCGATGAATGCGCCTGCAAATACAATCGTGTGGACGATAAGAGAAGCTACCGACCCGATCCAGGCAGTAAGCTTATCGACAACTCCAGGCGCATGCGCTTTCTTCATTAACGTAAAATACCACACCTGCCTATAGATATTGTATTCGTCAATGCATAATTATTGACATATACCTATATATATAGTATAAAGAGAGCAGGAGGTGCGTTATGAGTAACGTGATTGAACATGAAATCCAGGTGAGTGGCAACGAGTGCTTTTCCGCTTTCGAGTGGACCGACGCCGTGAACTACTACTTGGAAGGTGTTCGCACTAACGATTGGGCGGTCATGTATCGTCCTAAGATCTTTTTCGGTGGAATCACCCTCCGCCGAGAAGACACCGAATACTGCGTGTACGACGTGGCCGGCAGCCCCGACCAAGAAGTACCTGCAGTGCAGGGTCCGGCCGTGCTCATGGTCACCTGCGAAAACAATGTGGTAGAGGATGCGCTTCGTCGTTTGGTCCACACTGCGCACCTAACGATGATCGTCATCAGTTTTCGTGATGGCGCAACCCTCTACCTCTGGAAGAAAGAAGACGGCAGCTATGGCGTTCACGCCAAGGGCGCCGGATCATTTCTTCCGGTCTAACTAATAAAGGGCGACTGCGTATGCGGTCGCCCTTTTTCTTATATAAAACGCGCCGCTTGGGTAAGCGGCGCGTAGGTTATGCCTTAAGTTCAAGAAGTCCGAGCTCCTCTTCAGTTCTTCTGAGCATTGCTCGATCCTTAGGAAGAACGGATAGAAACTGATACTTCCCTAAAGCCCGTACTTTTTTTGTACCAACAACAATAGCCATGTGGTACTTATCGGTCGGGCGTTCATCCTTCGTGCCTGAAGCTTTTAGCACTTCAAAAACACCTGTGTAGTGCTCTTGAAAAGGCTTTTTCACAATCTCCAGCATCTTCTTACCTACCGTACTATCCACCAGTTTGGCGTATGAATCGATAGGAAGACTGCACGAAGGTTTGGTGCCAAGCGTAAAACGGAGCTTGTCGTCTCGAAGGACACCAACATAGATACACTTTATGGTCTCCGTGCGGTCATAAGGGCCATACGTGCGGCGATCTTCGTAGGTAATGATAGCCACAAGCTCACCTTTCTTACCGGCAAGCGCCTTGTTTACCGCCCTATACGCTCGTTCTCGGGAAGGAGAGATAACTCCTCCATACCGAGCCATAATATAGTCGCGAATCGTGTTTCCAGTCGTAACGCCGCTTTGGATAAGCTGCTGCGTTCGTTTCAGTTTCTCTGTTCGCTCAGCATTGAGCGTCTCTTGCTCCTCTTCGAGCTTCGCGATCTTCGTATCAAGACCACGAATCTCTTTAAGGAGCGTATTGAGTTCTTTAGGTGCAGACACGTAAACCTCCTTTGGGTACGTATTCCGGAGAGGACGATAACATTGGCATTGGTTCTCTGCTATAGTCCCGAAGTCACACACTAATTCGGGCCGTAGTATACCGGTAGTACGCGTCCATGGGGTGGATGTAGACCGGGTTCG
>CAYXXJ010000034.1:1476-7534 GCA_964469095.1 uncultured Candidatus Saccharibacteria bacterium | reverse complement strand
CCTCTGGCTCTTCAGGTTCACCGCAACTTGCACCCGTCACTGTGAGTTTGTAGATGAGTCCTGCTGGATTTGAGGTTGGTGTACCACCACCCTGTGCAAAGTTCTTAACAGTGAACTCAAGTGAGTTCGTGCCTGCATCAAGGTTTCCAACTGAGTAGTTATGGCTAGCTGAGTAGTTTGTTTCAACCGCAAGCTTGTCATCAAGCGTTGCAGTGTTCACCACTACCTTGTACCCGTTATCAGCAGACACCTCGAGCGTTGCGCTCGTTGGCTCGTTGGTGAGTGAGAAGTTCTTTGTGAAGATCTTTGTCTCTTCCTGGGTTGGGTTCTGCACAGCAGCCGAGCTCCAGATCCAGGTTGCGCCACCGCCAAGACCTGCAAAGAAACTCGTTACCGAATTCCATGCAGAGTTATAGGGAGTCTGTGAAGGCACTGCGTTGTTTCCATCTACCTGGTTAGTCGTATCGCTCACAATCACACAGGTATCAGGCTGCGCAGGTTCGTCATTCAATCGATTCACCACTACGAGCGTGCGGTGCGCACCTTCTCCAAGATTGATGTCGCCGTCGCGCTCCTGGTTTCGATCACCATCGTTTCCTTCGTTAGCGTCGAAGAGTTCTCCGCTATAAGCACCAACGTCGTCGAGCGAATCTGCAACTGCTGGAATGTCGCCACTGTAGTCGCTGTAGCCGACGACCTCAACGCGATCTGCATCAGGACCAGAGATAGCTTCCTCACCGTAGTAGTAGTGACCTGCAGAAAGGTTGCTGTAGGTTGTACATTCTGCATCGTTTCCTTCAGAAGCGTCGAGGATTGTGTCGTTCAAGTCGAGCTCGGTCGTGAACACAGCGTCTGCAAGATCTGCTTCGTACTCACCCTCAAAGGTGGTCTCAGCGAGAAACGGAATCGTGAAGGTTGCGTTGATTCCCTCTCCAGATACAACCGCGTCGTTTTCATCAATGAGAATTTTGCATACGGTTATTGAACCAACGCCATCCTCTTCATCTTCGTCATGGGACTTTTGCTGAAGAAAATTCTGAGTCTCTATAGCCTCTGTCACAATCTCTTGCTCTTCTGGAACCTGAGTTTCCTCAGGCTCCTCAGTTGGTGTCTCCTGAACTTCAGGAGCTGGGTTCTCAGGTACCGCCTCCTGCGCAAGTGCAGTGATTGGGAACGAGAGCGCCACCAAGGTGACCATAAGCACAGATGCACCGAACGTTCGGAACGCCTTAAGAAGCGCTGATGCGCTTGTATGTATCTTCATAAATGGATGGGTAATACCGGTAAGTAATTAGGAATCAACGATGCAGTTCGCTCCCCCGTTTAGCGTTTGCACTGAAGCGAAAAACACAACACTGCCCGATCGGTTTTTGCACGATCTTTGCTAGTAGTACTCTTCTTAGTAGAGGGTGTCAACGAAAGAAAAGTGTGGAAAACGGCTTATATAAAGGACATTTTAGCTATTTTGTCTTTAAGAACGCCGTTGTCCGATAGACGCCGTTGTATTTGTTCACTTTTCAAAAAGTGCCGTCCTTGAGCGCTGTCACACCTGTCATATTGTGATGTGTGGATAACGTTTTTCTCTCTAGACAAACGGAAACGTAGGAGTAGTGTGAGCCGCAATGAAGTCTGTGTTTCCTGATGCCGTTGTAACGGCGACTCCTCTTTCAATGGAAGAGGAGCTTGCCCGTGGCGCATCTGCCTCGGTCGTGAATCTCCTTGAGTGCCTTATTCAAAAAGCTCATTCGGGTAATGCTTCTGACATTCACATTGATCCAGCTCATGACAAGGTACGGGTCAGGCTCCGTATTGATGGCGTATTAAAGGATGTCTGCGCCATCCCGAAGGCAATCCACCAGGAAGTAATCTCTCGTATTAAGGTGCTCGCTGCTCTTCGTACTGATGAGCACCAGGCTGCACAAGATGGTCGCTTCCGCCATCTCTACAAAGATGGGACTTTCGTCGATATTCGTGTCTCGATAGTCCCTACCTATCACGGAGAGAACGCCGTGTTGCGTCTGCTTGCTGACCACAGCGAAGACTACACGCTTGCAATGCTTGGTTTCTCAAAAGGAGACGCTGAAAAACTTACCGCAGCCCTGAAGCGCTCAAGCGGCATGATTCTCTCTACCGGTCCGACAGGATCAGGAAAGACAACGACGCTCTACACCCTAGTGAAGATGCTGAACTCTCCTGAGGTATCAATTGTCACCATCGAAGATCCTATTGAATACGCAGTCGATGAGATCGAGCAGATTCAAGTAAATCCTCGTACGGGTCTTTCCTTTGCAAACGGTCTTCGCTCTATTCTCCGCCAAGACCCCGACATCATTATGGTGGGTGAAATCCGTGACAGCGAAACTGCCACTATTGCAGTGAATACCGCGCTCACTGGCCACCTGCTTCTTTCAACACTCCACACCAACGACGCAGCGACCACACTCCCTCGTCTTTCAGATATGGGTATTGATCCATACCTCGTCGCTTCCACTATGAATATTGCTATCGGCCAGCGTCTGGTCCGAAAGATTTGCGAAGGCTGTAAAAAGGGGTCAGTGCTCGGAGCACCAGCCGCAGCAAGCCTTATTTCACTCTCACTCTCGCGTCCACTACTCGAGACGGAAACTATCTACAAAGGTACTGGTTGCGAATCATGTGGCGGCAGTGGGTACAAAGGACGTATTTCAATAAACGAAGTTATGCAGAGCAGTCCTTCGCTTCGCGATGCGATCCTTCGCAAAGCATCTTCCGATGAGATCCGCGCTATCGCCATAAAAGATGGCATGACCACCATGCTTGAGGACGGCATTGAAAAAGTACGTACCGGTAAGACGTCTCTTGAAGAAGTACTCAGAGTCATACACGAATAACCACTATTCTATGAAAGAACGTCTCATCGCTGTCGTTTCAGGTTCAAGTGCCGCTGCGCTTTCTGTTGCAAATAGTTTTTCTCCTCTTATTGCCCGTTTAATGGAACTTAATGCGCAGATGGAGGAACGCACTGCGCCTCGTCTTTCAAATAAAGAGCAGATGCTGTTTGTGAAGCGACTTGCCTTCCTTATCTCAGCAAGTGTACCGATTCTTGAGTCGCTCCACATGGTTTCAGAGCAATCAAAGAGTCGTCGCTATAACCGTGTAATGAAGAGTGTGATTGCAGACGTAACCAACGGCCTCTCTCTTTCTCGAAGCTTTGAGCGCTTCCCACATGTGTTCGGAGACTTTGGGATAAACATCATTCGTATCGGTGAATCATCCGGAACACTCTCTCAAAACCTTGAGTATCTTGCAGACGAACTAAAGAAAGCTGAGGTGCTTAAAAAGAAAGTGGTTGGCGCCATGGTTTATCCGGCAGTGATTACTGCAGCAACACTCGCAATTACTGGATTCTTAGTCCTCTACCTCTTCCCCAAAATCATGCCGGTCTTCACTTCTTTGAAGATGGAGCTCCCGCTCTCAACAAAGATTGTGATTGCCGTCTCAACCTTCCTTCAGTCCTACGGCCTTTTCTTTCTTGTAGGTATCGTCGCAGCATCTATTGCGCTTGGCATTCTTATTAAAAGAAATATCCAGGTTCGTTACTTCGTTGACGCTTGGTTGCTTCGTATGCCGATTGTTGGCGAGGTCATTCGCTTCTACAACCTTGCAACGGCAACCCGCACACTTGGTCTTCTACTACGAAGCGGAGTGACTCTTGCGGAAGCGCTTCCGCTTACCGCAGACACCACCAAGAACCTTATTTACAAGGAGCAGTATCGCCTTTTGGCTGCGACCGTTCTTCGTGGAGAGCGTATTTCAGGACATCTCTTCAAGCATCCTGACCTATTCCCCGCCATGACAAGCCAAATGATTGCTGTTGGTGAGCGTTCGGGAAATCTCTCAGATACGCTTGTGTACCTTTCAGGCCTCTATGAAGCTGAAGTTGATGATTTCACTAAGAATCTCTCGTCGCTTGTAGAGCCGGCACTCATGGTCATTATGGGCATCTTGGTTGGCTTCATAGCGATCTCAATAATTACGCCTATCTATGTCATCACGCAGCACCTACGGCCCTAACGTGACTCGTGGCTTTACGTTGATGGAGATCATCATCGTGATTGGTCTCCTCGTTATCATTGCGGGGTTTGCACTCGTCGTTTCGCTTGACGACTATCGTGGCTACAACTTTAGAAACGAACGAGACGTTGTCGTTGCGGTACTTCAGAAAGCACGGAGTCAGGCGATTAATAACATGTGTTTTGAAGCTCCGGGCGTTACCTGTACCGATGGTGTCTCTCACGGCGTCTATTTCGGCTCTTCCGGTAGCTACATCATCTTCCAAGGCGCAAGCTACGCCTCTCGTGACGCTGCACTTGATGAAGTGATCGAGGCAGGCACGGGACTAGTCGCCATAACAGGCACAAACTCAGTGGTGTTTGACCGCCTCTCTGGCAATGCGACAGTTTCGCCTTCTGCAAGCACACTCACGCTCACTGATGAGCGCGGAAAGATTTCTGTCTTCACCATCGAAAGTAACGGAAGAATTTGGTGGACCAACTAATATGCACCGCGGCTTCTCCACTCTTGAAATACTCATCGCAATGACGATTCTCGTCATGTGCTTCTCGGCAACCATGCTCTTGCTGCCAGGTATACAAGACGCAGGAGCTTCGATAGATCGAAGTAACGATGCGCTCATGATCGCAAAGCGCACTATTGAAGAGGAGCAGGCAAAGGCACGAAAGGATTTCAAACTGATTGTGTCGTGGGAACAGAACGAGACGGTTGATAGCATTACGTATAAGAAAGAAGTAACGGCGGAGTCGCTTGATTTTGTGACAAAAAAGGTAACGGTCGCTGTTGCTCGTCTTGATCTGCTTGGCCGTCCTGATCAGAAAACTGAACTTTCTACGATTGTTACGAACTTTGAACAGATTGTGGGTGGCGATACCTGTGACTCAGTGATTGATGGCGAGAACTGGAGCGGCACTCCTGCAATCACGAATAAACTTCTCGGCGCAACCATACTCGGGGATGCTTCAACGA
The DNA here is from genome assembly GCA_964469095.1 of uncultured Candidatus Saccharibacteria bacterium. GTDB lineage: Bacteria > Patescibacteriota > Minisyncoccia > Phycocordibacterales > Phycocordibacteraceae > C7867-001. The sequence continues at coordinate 2,512 of CAYXXJ010000034.1, read as the reverse complement.
ACTACCCTATTTCTGATCTTGATGCGTACTATCAAAAGCTCTACGTCTCCGTACGCGGTACAGGCGCAACTATTGGGCCACGCACTCCTACTACCGGCACAAACGTCACCAGTATCGGTACGCTTGCTTGGACTACACCAGGAAACGTCGTATCAAGTAACAATAGTTACGTTACACGTGCCATGAGCGGCTCGTCTGCGACTAACTATCTACGAGCAAGTAACTTTGGTTTCTCTATACCTGCAGGCGCAACCATTCTTGGTATTAAAGTTGATATAGAACGAAGTCGCTCGTCAGGTGGCGGTACCTCAAACAACATTCGAGATAACGCGGTGCGTATTGTACGTGCTGATGGATCAGTGGGAGATGAAAACAAAGCAAATACCGGGACCGGCTGCAGCACTGACTGGAGTACCAGTGACTGTACAGTGAGCTACGGTGGAAGTTCTACGCTCTGGACTGAAGAATGGACCGCTGCCGATATTAATGATCCAGACTTTGGTGTTGCGTTCTCTGCTGTCGGGGTGCCAGTCACAGGCGGCTCAAATCGAACTGCACAAGTTGATGCCATAGCAGTTACCGTCACGTACATCCCGCAGTTCTATCGCCTGTCGCTTGCTACTCCTACGAATCCTACGCGACTTGGCGAAGTGAAGACCGCAACAACCTCAGCGCCGACAGCTGCAGGGTATAACGCCGTGGTTGCAGCAACCTCAGACACCTACGGCAACTACGCGTTTGCTGCCGTGAACTCATCTGCCTCTCACGTACAGGTCATTGATCTCTCAGGAACAAACCCGACCATTATTGAAACCTATCAGGTGCCTGGTGCCGGTAGCGCTGTCGCAAACACACTCTATTTCAAAGATGGCTATCTCTACGTCGGCCTTGAATCAAGTTCTGGACCCGAGTTTGTCGTACTTGATGTACATAATCCACGAAATATTCCTGCGCCACTCTCCACCTTTGAAGTAGGGGCGGGTATTAATGCAATCTATGTTGAAGACAATCTTGCCTACCTTGCAACAAACGATAC
>CAYXXJ010000034.1:0-1466 GCA_964469095.1 uncultured Candidatus Saccharibacteria bacterium | reverse complement strand
AACGATACTGGTCGCGAACTCGTGATTGTTGATCTTGGGGATCTCGCTGATCTTTCGGGAAACAGTAAGAACATGCCGCCTCGTTTCTTTAATGCATCTGGCGCTTCTCCAGGTCAGGGTAAATCACTCTATACCGTTGGCGATACGCTCTATCTTGGTCGCTACTATTCTTCAACGGGTCATGAATTCCTTTCGCTAAACACAACGGCGACACCCGTTTCTCTTGCTAGTAGTGACATCGGAACGAGCGGAAACACTATGGGTGTGTACGGGACGATTGTGCGTGACACACTTGCATTTCTTTTGACCGGTAACTCAACCTCAAACAACAACGGTAAGCTCCAGGTGTATAGCCTTGCGACACTTGCACAGGTAGGGAGCGTGTCGCTGCCAAACTCAGGCGCACCTGCAGCACTTGATTGCGAAGGAAGTACTTTCTATGCAGCATCAGTGCCTGTGTCTGGCGCACAGACTAACAAGGGATCAATCTCAATCATCTCGCCATGATTTCGAACACTTCTCGTGGTTTCACCTTGATTGAAGCCGTCATCTATCTCGCGCTCTTTTCTATCTTGATTGGGGGTGCTGTTGTTGCTGCGTGGAGTTTGTTTGATGCTGCAACACGCGCAAGCACCCGCACCATGCTTTCTGAAGAGACTGACTTTCTTCTCTCAAAGATTGACTGGACGCTTACGAGCGCTGAGGAAGTAACGCTTCCAGGAAAGAATGCTTCGGGCGCAACACTGACTGTAGCTAAGTGGGACAGCGTAACTCCCGTGATAGTTTCGTGGAACAGTGGCGACAAGGATCTCTTTCTTGATGGGGAACGCTTGAACAATACGAACGTAACCGTTGAATCTGCGGTGTTTAGACATGTTGCTGACCAAGGCGCAGGCACAAGCCCTGAATACGTTGAGGCTGTACTTACTACTGCCGCACGTACTCCTATTGGAGATGTTGTTTCAAAAACCGGCACAACGACGGTCTATCTTCGTCGCTAACACTATGACTTCACCCATGCATAAAGGCTTTACCGCACTCATCTCAGCAATCATCATCTCGGTGATTCTCCTTGGGCTTGCGGTCGCACTCTCAGGAAGCACGTTCTTTGCGCGTTTTAATGCACTTAACCGCGAATATAAACGCATCTCACTTGGTCTTGCCGAAGCGTGCGTCCATAGGGCGCTTGCAAAAATCAGTCTCGACTATGACTACGTCGTGCCTTCTGGTGGTGAAACGGTTCCGCTTGATCCTGTGTACGGCCGAGACACGGAGTGTGTGATTGAGGGACCGACCACTGCGCCTACTGAAGTCGCCGGAAAGAAGCAGTTTGCGATTCGAACCAGCGCTTCATATGCCGGCGCCTTCTCCTCACTCTCTGTCTCTGCATCCGCACAAGATCCTGAAGAAGCTCCAGTCGTCCCGCCTCCTAACTGCACCCTAACTTCTGCTCCCTCTTCAGTGCC
>CAYXXJ010000033.1:0-7685 GCA_964469095.1 uncultured Candidatus Saccharibacteria bacterium | reverse complement strand
GCTTCGCAAGAATGCTGGGATGACCGATAGTGACGCATCAATTGCAGCAACTGGTGAAAGTCTGCGCAAGCTTCGTGAAATGCTTCCAAACGCGCCGCAGAAAGACTGGAACTATCAGTAGCCGAATCTTAGTTAGTGCCGAGAGTGGGGATCGAACCCACAAGAGCTGTTAGGCTCAGGGGATTTTAAGTCCCCCGCGTATACCAATTCCGCCATCTCGACGTGAAGCGAGAATACCACACCTCTGGAGGCCCGAACGGGAATTGAACCCGTGCATAGCGGTTTTGCAGACCGCCGCGTTACCACTTCGCCATCGGGCCAGTACAGCTGATACTAACGCACTTAGAGACCCCGTGAAAGGTCGTCTAAGTGGCGACGATGTCGCTCGCCGTCATCAACAGCGAACTTCACACGAGGAAGGTGTGAGAAGCGACCTTCTTTTTTCATGAATGCACGAAACTCATCAGTGTTACGCATCAAGAACTCAACTGCATGTTCCGCCTGATCTTCGGGGAATACACTCACATAGATAGTTGCGTTTCGATCGTTCCCGATCTCTGCGCGTGTTGGAGTAATAAGCGTTTCGCGTCCTGCTTCTCGAGCAATGAAGTCAGCAGCAATATGGACGAGAAGGGAAGAGAGGCGTTCGTCGTGGTGGGCCATAGCTAGTTTTCTACAACTTTAAAAGCAACTAACATGTCGCCACCTGCTACTTCAGCTTTTGCTTCAAGCTGAAGCCCGAATTCACCTTCAACATGTAGCTCTTTGACGTCTGCTTTTGCTACCTGGAGGTTGAGAAGCTTTCCACGACCGAGCTCAACCTCGCGGCGCATAATCTTTACCTGATCTCCAACAGAAAGCTGTCCTGATGCCCAGCGAGCGCCAAGCACCTGTTTTGCACCGGTCATAGAGAAAGCCTTCAGTACTTTCGCTTCTCCAAGAGTTTCTTCACTCTTCATACGAGGAGCACGTTCTTTCATAAGATCGTCGACGTACTTCTCGAGTTCGTAAATGATGTCATAGGTACTGATGGTGACATTCATGCGCTCAGCAAGATCTCGCGCAAGAGACTCAACACCTACATGGAATCCAATTATCAATGCGCCTCCTGCAGCTGCGGTTTTTACGTCTGTCTCCGACACACTGCCAATACCAGTGCCAATCACTCGAAGCGACACGCGTTCATGGGTGAGTTTTGAGAGTAGCGAAACAATTGCTTCAACAGAGCCAGTTACGTCAGCCTTAATCACCAGAGGAAGAGACATCTTCCCGGTAGCATCACTCAAATCTACTGCACCTGTTTTCTTAGCGTCTGCCGCCGCGGCAAGTGCGAGTTTCTCAGCTTCTTTCTTTGTTTTTGCGCTTGTAAAGAGTGCGCCTGCAACAGGAAGCGAGCTCCAACCTGAAATAGAGACAGGCTCTGAAGGTCCTGCCTCTTTAATGCGGCCTCCTTGGAAGTCTTCGATAAAACGGATAGGAGCGAGAGCAGTTCCAGCAAGCGCAAAGGTGCCAGTCGCAAGCGTACCGTTCTTCACAATCAAGGTTGCTGAAATGCCCTGGCGAGGGTCCTGCGAAGATTCAAGTACAAAACCGGTCGCAGGAAGTGTTGTGTCTGCTGTGAGGTCTGCAAGGTCTGCGGTGAGAAGGACGAGGTCAAGCAGTTCAGGTACACCTTCGCCAGTCTTTGAAGAGACAGCAGCAAACGAGATAGAGCCACCGAGACCTTCAAGATAGATACCTGCCTCAAGTGCAGAAATCTTTACACGCTCTACATCTGCACCATTTTTATCAATCTTAGTGAACGCAACAACAAACGGAATGCCTGTTTCAGTAATTTCAGCGAACGCTTCTTTAGTCTGTGGCTTCACGCCTTCGTCAGCCGCAATGACGAGTATTGCAACATCTGCGGCTGCGGCGCCACGAGCACGAAGTGCCTTAAAGGCCTCGTGTCCCGGGGTATCAAGGAAGGTAATTTTTCGAGGCGCACCCTCGTACTCATGCTCTGCGACATAGGCAGACACGTGCTGGGTAATACCGCCGGCTTCACCGGCGGTTACATTTGCTTTGCGGATGTAATCAAGAAGTGAAGACTTCCCGTGGTCAATGTGACCCATAACCGCAACGATAGGGTGGCGTGGAGCGCGTGCCATATCGCTTGAGTACATCACAAAACACGCTCTAAATCAATCAAGATGCGAAGCGAGGAGGAGTCGAGTACGATAGTTCTATGAAGCGTGTCTATCTCGACTATGCCGCTGCAGCGCCCGTCCTTAGAAAGGCGGAGCGTGCCTTTGTGCGCGCAAATAAAAAATATGGCAATCCTTCCTCTTCCCATGAAGAAGGGAGGGTGGCTCAGGCGCTGCTTACAAAGGCACGAAAAGAGATTGCGCGTCTTGTCGAAGTAAAACCAGAGCACCTTATCTTTACCTCAGGAGCAACCGAAGCAAATGTGCTTGCGATAGAGGGGCATGTGCGTGCGCTTATGCGTGAGGGACGAACACCCGCATCGCTTGAACTCGTGTACCACGAAGGGGCGCATGCCTCTGTAGTTGAGGTTATGAAGAAGCTCGCTAAAGAAGGGGTGCAGGTAAACACATTTCCGCTTCTGGGAGGAAGAGTGGCGCTCGAGAAACTCAAGGAGTGTGTGACCCAAAACACTGCGCTCGTCTCTATAGAAGCCGTGTCGCCTGAAACGGGTGCCCTTCATGATTTGCGAAGACTGCGTACCGCACTGCCCAAAGAAACACTGCTTCATGTCGATGCGAGTCAGGTGCCGCTCTTTGCTCTGTGTACTCGCGAACGACTTCATGCTGATCTTCTTACGCTTGATGCGCAGAAGATAGGTGGTGTTCGGGGGGTAGGGTGTCTCGTCTATACTGCGGGCGTTAAACTTGCACCGCTCGTAGAGGGTGGTGGACAGGAGCGAGGACTGCGTGGAGGCACGGAACCAGTCTCACTCGTTGTCTCTTTTGCCGAAGCACTACAAGAAGCACAGAACCATGCACCATTCTTTGCGTCACGTTCAGAGAAACTCAGAACAACACTGATTGAGCGATTGCACAAAGCAATTCCTTCGCTTCAGGTTCTTGGCGGCAGCCAAACCGCTCCGCACATACTCTCGCTTGCGCTTCCTGGTCTTGATACTGATTACCTACAAGCAGTGCTCGACAAGAAAGGATTTGCAGTGGGTACAAAAAGTGCCTGTGAGAGTGACTCAGCAGAAGGGGGCCGCATGGCGTTTGCAGAAACAGGGGAAAGAGAGGCGGCTGCAGCAACACTCCGCATTTCATGGGGTCCGACTATACAAGAAAGGGATCTTCGCCGCTTCGAGAAAGTGCTCATAGACGCGATTCGATTTTTGGATCAAACCAAGCTATACTAGCCCTGATGGACATTGAAGACTTGTCGAAATCACAACTTCTCCTCCTCACCATTCTGGTCAACTTTGTTGTTTCAATTGCGACCGGAGTGTTGACTGTATCTCTCCTCGATGAGGCGCCAACAACGGTGACGCAAACGGTTAACCGTATCGTTGACCACACGATTGAAACCGTCACGACTGAAGTGCCTTCAGTGATTACAGGTGGCGACGGTCCTTCAACTGAAGAACTGCTCACCGCAGCCATTGCTGAAAGCGCGTCACGACATGTACTGCTCTATAAAGCTGGAAACGACAGTGCTATCTCTGCAGGTATTTATATTCCAGGCAAACGCGCTGTCGTTACTGTCTCAGGAAACCTTCCAGGCCACGTGACGGTGCAGTTTGCGAACGGTACGACTGCTGAGGCGGATAGGGTTTCTGAAGACGGCACCATGTATGCATACGTACTTGTTCCAGGAGCTACAGGACCAAGCACTGCTGCACTTAAATTCCTTGAAGGAGCAAGTGTAAAAGCAGGACAGACAGTTATTGCACTTGATGGAGCAGGGAACGCGCTTACGAGCATTGTGTCGAAAGTTGAAGCCGAAGCAGTAACTGCAGATCTGCCAGGTCTCCTTCCTGGAACTGGTGCGGTAAATCTCTCGGGAGACCTCATTGGGCTTTCAGGGGGAGGACCTATTCTTCTTCCTGCTTCAAGGGTCGCAGCGCTTATAAACGCACTTCCGTAATCGTACCCGTCTCCACTCGTCATCTCTACCACCTATGCCCCCATTCAAAAACTTCACCACTAAAGCCAAAGAAGCCATTCGCAAAGCACACGAACTTGCTATTGAGCGAGGGCAAAACCACGTGTCACCACTCCATCTCCTTACCGCACTCATCCATCAGGAGGAGTCTTTGGTCTTTTCCGTACTTGATCGCATGGATGTCGATAGTCTTCTTCTTGCTGACACACTTCTTGAAACACTAGAGGCGCCTGAGACTTCAGCGACCCTTTCACCTTCTTATCAGCTCTATCTCACTCCTGAACTTGCACGTGCACTCGAAGAGTCTGGAAAGGTAGCGGCAAAGATGAATGATGCGTTTGTAGGAACGGAGCATCTTTTTGTGGCAACTCTTGAATCTCCAGGGCCCGCAGGAGACATTCTCGCGCGATTTAAGATTGATGCTGAGATAGTCATGCAGGTATTGAAAGAACTCAAATCTGCAAAAGATGGGCAGATTATTGAACCAAAGAAATTCCGTGCACTCGCAAAGTACACCAGAAATCTTACGAAACTCGCGTCAGAGAATGCGCTTGATCCGGTGATTGGACGAGACACCGAGATACATCGCGTTATTCAAATTCTTTCTCGTCGAACTAAAAATAACCCAGTGCTCATTGGTGAGCCTGGCGTCGGAAAGACTGCTATTGCTGAAGGTTTGGCGTCTCGCATTGCCCAGGGAGAAGTACCTGAGTCGCTGAAGAACAAAGAACTGCTCTCGCTTGATCTCGGTCTCATGATCGCTGGTACAAAGTATCGCGGTGAGTTTGAGGAGCGTATGAAGAATGTGATGAAAGAAGTGGAACGCGCCGAGGGCAAAGTGCTCTTGTTTGTTGATGAACTTCACACGCTCGTAGGAGCAGGGGCAGCAGAGGGTGCGATGGATGCGTCAAATATGTTGAAACCAGCGCTTGCGCGTGGCGAGATACGCATCATTGGCGCAACAACCCTAAAAGAATATCAGCAGCACATTGAAAAGGATGGAGCACTCACGCGTCGTTTCCAGCCAGTGTATGTACAGGAGCCTTCAGTTGAAGACGCGGTTGCAATTCTTCGCGGCCTTCGTGATAAGTACGAGCTGTATCATGGCGTGCGTATTACTGATGGCGCTATTGTTGCTGCAGTAGAGCTTGGCAGTCGTTACATTTCAGATCGTTTCCTTCCGGACAAAGCCATTGACCTTATTGATGAGGCTGCTTCAGGTCTACGTATTGCGCTTGAGAATAAACCAGCAAAGCTTGAAGAGACCGATCGCAAGATTCGTCGACTCACGATTGAGCGACAGGCACTTGAAAAAGACGAAGAAAACCTTGATTCAAGTTCGAGTGCTCGTGCTAAAGAGATACGCGAACGTCTTAAGACCATTGCAAGCGAGATGGCTGATCTTAAGGAAGAAACCTCAGAGCTTGAGCTTAAGTGGAAGAATGAAAAAGAAGTACTTGAAGCAATCCGTACGCTCAAGGGTGAATTGGATAAGCTACGTGTGCAGGCGGAAAACGCTGAGGCAATGGCTGATCTTGGGACAGCAGCAGAGATTCGCTACGGAAAGATTCCTGTTCTTCAGAAAGAGCTTGAGGTGAAGATGAAGCGATTGAAGACACTTCAGAAATCACGTCGCGTGCTTCACGAGGAAGTTACTGAAGGAGAGATCGCGGGAGTAGTATCTCGCTGGACTGGTATACCTGTTTCAAAAATGCTTGAAGAAGAAGCTGCAAAACTCTCTCGCATGGAAGAAGAGTTGAAAGGTGCAGTGATTGGTCAGGATAACGCAGTGAAGATTATCTCTGACGCGGTGAAGCGTTCTCGAGTCGGTATCTCCGACCCGAATCGCCCCATTGGTTCGTTCCTCTTCCTTGGCCCCACTGGTGTTGGTAAAACAGAGCTTTCAAAGCGCCTCGCTGAGTTTATGTTTAATGACTCGGATGCGCTTGTGCGTGTCGATATGTCTGAGTTTATGGAAAAGCATTCAGTCGCAAAACTGATTGGCGCACCTCCTGGCTATGTCGGTTATGAAGAGGCGGGAAGTCTCACTGAGCGTATTCGTCATCGTCCGTATGCAGTCGTACTCTTCGATGAAGTCGAGAAGGCACACCCAGAAGTGTTTAACATTCTTCTTCAGGTACTTGATTCAGGACATCTGACAGACGGGAAGGGAAGGAAGGTGAACTTCAAGAACACGATCATCGTGCTTACCTCAAATATTGGTGCTGAGTTTATGGATCGCGCTGCAGGTATTGGTTTTGGTAAGGGAGATCTTGAAGAAGCAATGCGCTATGAAGAAGTGAAAGACAAAGTCATGGCTGCGCTCAAGGACCATTTCCGTCCCGAGTTCTTGAATCGACTGGATGATATTGTGATGTTTGAGGTACTTGGCAAAGAAACACTTGCGCGTATCGTCGGTACGCAGGTAGAAGATGTCATGAAGCGTCTCGGTGAAAAGCGCATTACCCTCACGCTCTCAGACGAAGTGAAGGCATGGCTTGCAGAGGTTGGGCACAACCCTCAGTACGGTGCCCGTCCTTTGAAACGAGCCATCCAGGACAAGATCCTCACCCCAATAGCCACCCTTATGGTCGGTCAGGGGGTTATGGAGGGTGGAACGGTAAATGTCACCATGAAAGCCGGAGAGCCTCATTTTGAGGTCAAAAAGAGCGTTTCTAGGGTGCGTAAGGCCAAGGTAGAGGCTGCCTAATTGCCTAGATTCCCCCTTTCTGGTAGGGTAGCGAGATATGTCACAGGACCATCTTATCAAGCTTCGCTCGACCAAGTCGGCGCATGTCTATTTCACCCGCAAGAACCGTAAAAAGGTCGCGCGTAAGATCGAACTCAAAAAGTACGATCCAAGTCCTGGAGTACGCTCCCACGTGACCTACAAAGAGGTGAAGAAATAAGAAGAAGCCCCGAATATCGGGGCTTCTTCTTTATGCTGCGCGATTTCCTTTCTTTCGTCGTTTATCTTCGTTTCGTCGACCACGACCTTTTCCCATAATCCATCGGAGCCCGTTCCTAATGAAATCTTTTTCTTCTTGACGCTCTGCACGTTCCTCAAGATAGCGAGCGCGCTCGACATCTTTAGCATAATCATACTTGTCAGTAATTTCATCTGCCTCAGTTGGCGCTCCAGGTTCTTCCAGTTGTTCTATCTCACGTTTTGTGACAAGTGTTGGCCGTCTTCCATTCCAAAACGAAGTTGACGCTGAATTCTGTGCTCTGTCGATGAGGCGATCGTACTGGGTTCCGTCAGTAGGAGGTTCCTCTTCTAGTGGGTGTGTGGTTTGGTCAGCGAGACTCATTTCGTTTAGAACTGCAAGATCGTCAGAATGACTTGCGTCTCTGTTTTCGCCCGCGTGGTCGGACATGCCTTCGAGTTCTTCTGCGCTTAGGGTGTCTGAACGTTCTTGGCTTGCTGCAGGATCCGGATAGTCTTCGACCTTAAAATTCTGCTTTCGATCACCAGGTCCTCCTGGGATGCGCATCTTACTTCGTCTTGTGCCATCAGGGCGTCCTCCGTATTCAAGTGTCATATATAAAAAGTATAT
>CAYXXJ010000032.1:4196-7696 GCA_964469095.1 uncultured Candidatus Saccharibacteria bacterium | reverse complement strand
GCGCGTGCAAAATGTGGATTTTTAATAATCCACTCTGGAATTTTCAATCCTTGAGAAAGCTTATTTCCTTTACATAAACCTTTCGAAATAAGGAAATCTACGAGCGATACTCCGTTTAAAAGTATGCGTACTGCATTTTTAGTCTTATACGTAAATACGTAGGGCACGATACCGAACAGGTGCTGACTAAGTTGGACTATATAGCGTGAATATTGAATATCCTTCTTTGAATTTAAAGTGATATTCGCTTGCCACGGATTACTTATTCCCCCATCCCCTATCATTATCCCGAAGAACTCGGCAAGCCTGTTTGAGCGAGTAGGAATACGTATTGATTTCCTATGACTTTTTCTCGGATACTTCAATTCTTGAATACGACCCATTCTTAAAGTATCTCGAACCGCAAGTAGCTAGTTCGTTACTTTTCCACTAAGCCTACACAAGTTTATCTACTCGCCTCTTGTCCCGAGAAGTCGCTTGATGCGCTCTTCAACGGGCGGATGTGTCGCAAACAAACTATTCAACGTCTTCCCTGCCCTCCCGCCAAACGGATTTGCAATAAAGAGGTGTGCAGTTGCGTGGTTTGCGCTCTTCATAGGAGCGGTATATCCACTGATTTTTCTGAGTGCGTTTGCAAGGCCTTCTGGATAGCGCGTAAGGAGCGCGCCTGACGCGTCTGCAAGATACTCACGACGACGAGACACGGCGAGCTGTATAAGCTGTGCCGCGATAGGCGCAAGAATAATGCCTACAATTGCGATTACCGCGACAATCGCATTTCCTCGTCCATTATCTCTATCCCCTCCTCCAAACATAGACGCGCGAAGGAAAATATCTGCAATCAGTGCAAGGAATCCCGCAAGCACGACCGCAACCGTCATCACGAGCATGTCTTTATTCTTTATGTGCGAGAGCTCATGCGCAATCACTCCTTCGAGTTCGGTTCGATCAAGAATTGCAAGCAGCCCTGTGGTTGCAGCAACCACCGCATGCTTTTCATCTCTCCCGGTCGCAAATGCGTTTGGCGCCTGGTCCTGTATCACATACAGTTTAGGCATCGACATACCATTAGCAATCGCAAGGTTCTCAGTCACCGTATAGAGATCAAAATATTCTTCTCTCAATGCTTTCTTTGCACCAGTCATCGACAGCACGAGCTTGTCTGAGAACCAGAAACTCCCTACGTTCGTAAGAAGTGCAAAGCCGACAGCAAAATACAGGATCGATGTGTCGTTGTAGTAATACGAGATACCCCACCCAACAAGAATGACCAGCAGAAAGAACCCGGTCATGAGTGCCCAGGTGCGCAGTACGTTACTTGATCGTTCTTGGTAAAGATTCGCCATTATGCTTGTTTACGTGTAAGTGCTCCCATAATAAGTTCTGGAGTGAACGAGTCTGGCACCGTGCCGCGAGTTGCGTATTCGTAGAGCACTACCTTAAACACTGATTCGAGTACTGACTGAAGAATCGCAACCACCATAAAGAGGAGTATGTAGGCAAGCACTACAACTCCTATCAACAACACATTCGGGAAGAGCACATACCCTACTCCTATCGCAGCCACGATGAGGCCAATATGAACCGAGAGGAAGAAGAGCCCGAGCGAGAAGTTCATAATAATAGTCTCGCCCCAGGTTTTCACGAACGTGTCAGTTGAACGCTTCACTGATTCTTTTACATCTATCTGCTCACGAGCAAGAACCGGAATAATAAAGAAGGTAGCGACTGACCACGCAACGTCCCCCAGAAACGAGAATATTCTTCCAGCAGTACCAAGACGATCCGCAATGAGCTGGAGCACCACGCCGACTGTCGAAGAGAGTAGCGACCATTTGAAGATCTTCCCTGCACGAGCGCCTGCCGCTTTCATACCATCACCAAACCCTTTATCTTCTCCTTCAATACGTGCAGACACTACTGACGCAAGTGCGACGCCGAAGAAGGTGGTGATGTAGCAGGTCACGAGATAGAGCACAAAGAGTGCACCGTACCCAAGAATCTGCATAAGAAGCGAAGCTTCCTCCCCTTCTACTGGGAACAGATCAACACCAGCAAGAGCAATACCGAAGAAGAGCGCAATGAATACCGCGGCCGCAGCAAAAACTGCAAGCACATTCAACACCACAAACCATACAATCTCTTTATCTTTCCTAAAGAGTTCGAAGCTTTCAGCTGCAAGCAAGTAGCTTGCTCGAAACTTCCCTATCTTCTTTGGCGTATCCATGGATACTTAGAACGCAACCTTAACTGGCTGGCGCGCAGCCTCCTCCCCTTCTGCTAGTTCAAAGAGCGACATGCTCTTAAACCCAAACACACCACCCACAATGTTTCCTGGGAACTGCTGTAGCGCGGTGTTAAGCGTCATAACGTTCTGATTGTAGAAACGGCGAGACGCCATGATCTTATTTTCAGTGTCTGAGAGCTCACGCTGGAGTTCGAGGAAGTTCGTATTTGCTTTGAGGTCAGGATACGCTTCAGCAACTGCAAAGAGACTCTTCAATGCTCCTGTAAGCATGTTCTCAGCCTGCGCGTGTCCCTCAACACCAGTTGCACCCATAGCTGCAGAGCGTGCTTTGGTGACATTTTCAAACGCTTCACGCTCATGTGTTGCGTATCCCTTTACTGTTTCAACAAGATTAGGGATGAGGTCATAGCGACGCTTCATTTGCACTTCAATATCGCTCCATGCCTCCTTGGCACGATTAACAAGTGCTACAAACCCGTTATACGAAAGGATGAACCAGAGACCTATAAGGACAAGAACACCAATCAAGATGTAGAGAATGGTCATGAAGGTAAAGATTATGGACCTAGTATACCAAATTGGGCCCTCAGGAAGACCCTCTTGACACCTTTTTAGCCATGGGTTAGGGTGGCACCTTCGTGCATGGGGATGCTTTTGGCACCCCTATGCAGGACTACACACGCCCCCTAGGGGGCGTTTGTATGCCCCATGTTTCAGACGGCCAGGGGTAAATGGCCGTTGTTCTTAGAAAAGGTACGTACATGAAGATGAATCTGTTTGCTGTGGCCGCCTCGGCGGCTCTCGCCTTCGCACTCGCCGTCGCTCCGGCATCTGCGCAAACACGCAGTGCACGCGCGTCGGGTAACTCGAACACAGTCGGCGGGCAAAGCAGCATGTCCAGCGCCGGTCCTGGCGCCCTCAGCATCTCTGGTGCTGCAGCGGTCCAAGGCTCGTCGGTGAACAACAGCTCGAGCGCGTACGCCAATCGCAACAGCGCATCTGGCTACTCGTACGGTGAAGGACTCGCCGGCGGCCTCACGGTCGCGGGCGCCTCCGGCAACGCAGCGAGCACAGCAGAAGGCGGCGCTGACTACAACTCGAGCGAGTCGTACAGTGCCCGCACGCGCCGCGGTCGTCGTTAAGACGTACCTTTGATCTAGGTAGCGCCTAGGTCAGGGTTGGGCCGCGACGTTTCTACGTCGCGGCCCATTTCTTTCTTCTCACCGCAACCACGAGGTATACGTCAATGAGA
>CAYXXJ010000032.1:0-4178 GCA_964469095.1 uncultured Candidatus Saccharibacteria bacterium | reverse complement strand
CTTGCTGCGTCACTTGCGTTTGCAATGTTCGCAGCAGCTCCCGCCTATGCGCAGGTAGCTGAGGCGGACGCAGACTCAAGTGCAGACGCTGATGCAGGCGCTTTTGCTGGGGCTTCTACCGGACCCGTGCAAGTCACTACAACGTTCGAATCAGAACCAGTGCCTGACGACGTCACGGTCCACACCACAGCAAACGTCATGGCACAAGCGCCACAATCGGCTAACCCTTGCGCACTCTCGCGCGTCGGCGGTTTGTCGATCATCGATTTTGGTATCAATCTCGGTGACACTTGGATTGATCCAAACTGCGCGAACCTGGAACAACTCCGAATCTTGGACGCCATCTTCAACGACGTCCCGGAAATGCAACCGGTGGTGATTCAAATGGCTCGCAACCTGTTCCCGGAATTCGATCAGGCATTCGTGCAGGTCGAACAGGCACGCGGACGACGTCTCGCATCGCAGCAGTCGCCTGCGGCTCCCGCTACCGCGGAACCGCAGCGAACCGCAGCTACGGAGCAACCGCTCCGTGGACGTAACGACCAAGTACAGACCGCATCTTTCGAACCGACCGCGGTCCGCCGCGTCGAACGACAAGACGTGAGTCAATAACCAAAAGGGCCGGAGTCACAGACTCCGGCCCTTCTTTCTATTCTTCCCTTTTAGAAATCCATTCCTCCCATTCCTGCTTCAGGAGCCGCACCTTTCGGTTCTGGTAGATCAGCAACTGCCGCTTCAGTCGTAAGAAGGATCGCTGCAGCAGAGACTGCGTTCTCAACTGCTTTACGCGTTACTTTCACTGGATCGATAATGCCTTCTTCAAGCATGTCATCAATCATGGTGTCGGCCGCAGCGTCGTACCCTGCATTCCCCTTTCCTGCCTGAACCTTAGAGACAATCACTGACGCGTCATCCTTGCCGCCATTCACGGCAATCTGGCGAAGCGGTTCCGTAAGTGCACGCACCACAATGTCGTACCCTGCGCGCTCATCAGTAGAAAGTTTCTCTCCTCCGGAAGCGAGCTTCTTTGCAACTTTCGCAAGCGCCGTACCACCGCCAGCAACAATACCTTCTTCCATTGCAGCTTTTGTTGCCTTTACTGCGTCATCAATCTTGTCTTTCAAATACTTCATCTCGGTCTCGGTCGCCGCACCTACCCGAATCACCGCGACGCCTCCCGTAAGCTTTGCGATACGCTCTTCAATCTTTTCTTTATCGAACTTTGAAGATGAGTTCTCTGCAAGTGCCGTTAGTTCTCCCACACGAGATGCAATATCTGCTTTCTTTCCTTTACCACCCACAAAGACAGTATTCTCCTTGGTCGCAACGACGCGCGCTGCCTTTCCAAGCATCGAGAGGGTTGCGTTCTCAAAGGTAAGCCCTATGTCAGCTGAGATCACCTGACCGCCAGTCACTACTGCGATATCAGCAAGCAGTTCTTTCTTACGATCCCCAAAGCCTGGTGCTTTGACTGCAAGCACGCTGAAGGTGCCGCGAAGACGATTCACCACAAACGTAGTGAGTGCCTCACCCTCGACGTCGTCCGCAATAATCACGAGTTCCTTTCGTCCTGTCTGCGCTACTTTCTCAAGGAGCGGAAGAATTTCCTGAACGCCGCCAATCTTTCGATCCGTAATAAGGATTTGCGCATCTTTCATCTCCGCTTCCATACGTTCAGTGTTCGTAACCATGTACGCAGACACATACCCCTTATCAATCTGGAGACCCTCAACTACTTCTGAAGAAAGTTCCATGCCCTGTGATTCTTCAACAGTCACTACGCCCGCAGCGCCCACCTTCTCAACGGTCTCTGCAATGATCTTGCCAAGTTCATCGCTTTCCGCAGAAATAGCAGCAACCTGCTTTACATCGTTCTTCCCTTCTACAGGTTTTGCGACACGAACAAGCTCCGCTACCGCAGCGTCTCGTGCAGCCTCCATACCAGTGCGAATCGCCATCGCGTTTCCACCCTTCACCACACGCTCAAGACCTTCACCAATCATTGCCTCAAGCAGCACGACAGTAGTGGTGGTGCCGTCTCCTGCAGTGTCGTTCGTCTTGCTTGCAACCTCCTTCACCATCTCAGCGCCCATGTTTTCAAACTTGTCCTTAAACGAGATTTCTTTTGCGATAGAGACACCATCGTTCGTGATGCGTGGTCCGCCGTATCCTTTATCAAGAATCACGTTTCGTCCTTTTGGACCAAGCGTTGCTTTAACCGTCTTTGCAGCTTTTTGAAGACCGGTAAAGATTGCTTTGCGGGCATCTTCACCAAAGAGTATTTGTTTTGCCATATTAGTTGAGGATGAGCGTTATTTCGTTTTCAGAGAGTACGTAGTATTCAACACCATCTATCTTCACTGGTTCGTCCCATGGTTTTTTAAACATCACACTCTGACCTACAGCTACTTCCATGGGGATGCGGGCGTCCCCATCTTCGTTCCATCTACCAGGACCAACAGCGACAACCGTTCCCTTCCCTGGTTTCTCTTTGGAGACCGTATCGGGAATGATGATGCCTGAGGCAGAGACCTTTTCTTCTTTTCCATCGTCTGGACGAATGACGACGCGGTCACTCGTAGGTTGTATCGAGAGTTTTGATTTCGTTGTCATATATATAAGTGTTAGTGACAGGAGTATAGATAACGCGGAGGAAAAATGAAAGGCGCCCCGAGCATGGGGCGCCTTTGTTGTTTTCTAGTATTCCATCAGTGTTGCTGCTCGCGATTCTTCAAGCGCCCCGTTCACCCACTTAAAGGCGAACGGCACGAGGACGCCGGCGACTGCCGCAATCAGGACGTACCCGATTGCAGACAAGAGACCGATCGTCGCCGCATAGGCGCTAAAGTTGATGACGGCGACCGTGAAGGCCGCAAAGCCAAGGAGGAGCACCGCGAAGTGCGTCACGCCCGGGCTCATCATCTCGCGAAGGCCAAGCATGGCCATGCTCACAAGGAGCGCAGCGATGCCGATCAAGACCGGCACGAACGGAACCAGAGTTTCGAGAGTCATGGTAACTCCTTCAAACAACACCCAATTGCCTGGGTTGGCTTATAATATAATATCATATTTAAATATATTTGTCAATATATGTAGATATTGCTCCGCTGCCGGGGCGTATGGTATCCTTCTGCCTACAGATGGAGACTCTCAAGTCAGTGCTGCCGTATGCGCAGATCGTGCTCTCACTCCTCCTTATCCTCGGCATTGTGCTTCAGAGCCGTGGAGCAACTCTCGGAGGAGCCTTCGGAGGCGACAACTTCGCATCGACGTTTTATAAGCGCAGAGGCGCGGAAAAATTCCTATTCCAAGCGACAATTGTCGTTGCTGTCCTTTTCGCAATAAGCGCTGCACTCGGTTTCTTGATCTGATAACCGTATCTCTATGGGGCGTCTTAGCCTCCGCACTCTTGCTACGCATATTCGTTCGCTCTCACCTGGGGACCGGCTCATTGCTGGGACGCTTGCTGTAGTGCTAGCACTACTCCTGCTTGCCGGACTCTACACGCTTGAGCGTCAATTCTTGGTAGAAGTGCCGAGTCGTGGCGGTGCACTTGTTGAAGGCACGGTGGGTGAACCTCGTTTCGTGAATCCCTTGCTTGCGCTCTCTGATGCAGACCGTGACTTGTCTGCACTCACCTATGCCGGGC
The DNA here is from genome assembly GCA_964469095.1 of uncultured Candidatus Saccharibacteria bacterium. Classification (GTDB taxonomy): domain Bacteria; phylum Patescibacteriota; class Minisyncoccia; order Phycocordibacterales; family Phycocordibacteraceae; genus C7867-001. The sequence continues at coordinate 529 of CAYXXJ010000032.1, read as the reverse complement.
TTATGGGATACGACGCGCACGGTGCACTCACTCCGGTCCTTGCGGAGCGTTATGACATTTCAGAAGACGGCAGGACGTATACGTTTGTTCTTCGACAAAATGTGAAGTTTTCTGACGGCACTCCAGTGACCGCAGATGACATTGTGTACACCGTGCAAAAGACGCAGGATCCTGAACTGAAGAGTCCTCGACTTTCTGACTTTGCAGGAATTGCGGTGGAGGCAATGGATGCACGTACTGTGCGCTTTACGCTTCCGAAAGCATACAGCCCGTTTCTTGAAGACGCGACGCTCGGTATTCTACCTGCTCATGTCTGGCGCGATATTGGAAACGCTCGCTTCCCGTTTGCGCCTGAAATGGCAGAGCCGGTAGGCGCAGGGCCCTTCAAGGTAACGGAGGTGCTGCGGGACAAGAATGGACAGGTTGAGCGCTATGAGTTGGCTGCATTCACCGGCTACGCGCTTGGCCGGCCGTATCTTGATCGCCTTACCTTCATCTATTACGCGGACGAAGATGCGCTTTCTGATGC
>CAYXXJ010000031.1:639-7924 GCA_964469095.1 uncultured Candidatus Saccharibacteria bacterium | reverse complement strand
CGATCATCTCTTCTTTAGAGAGTTTTGCGATAGGTACGTCGTGATGAATACAGTACGGCTGACCTGCACGAGCATAGAGCACGCGGAGGTAGTCGTAGATCTCCGTTACGGTTGCAACCGTCGAACGCGGGTTATTCGAACGACTCTTTTGATCTATTGAAATAGCAGGCGAGAGACCAGTGATTTCATCCACATCTGGTTTCTGCATCTGGTTTAAGAACTGACGAGCATACGCCGAAAGACTCTCGACATAGCGACGCTGTCCTTCTGCAAAAATAGTATCGAAAGCAAGTGAAGACTTTCCTGACCCTGAAAGACCTGTAAGTACAGTCATAGTCCCTCTTGGTATATCTACCGAGAGGTTCTTCAGGTTATGCGTACGAGCACCTTTGACTTCAATCCAGTCAGCGCCACTCGCCTGCGCATGTGTTTCTTTTGAGGATTTCTTTTTAGTCATATATGAACGTGTCCTGCCCGTGGCGGGGCAGGTACAGTATGGAGTATACCAAATCCGGGTTTTCCACGGTACCTACACAAGTTTCAAAGGAAACACCCGTCGCTTTTGCGACGGGTGTAGTACTACAGAATGAACTGCAGCATATAGATTGCTAGATTATTTGCCACATGCAACGCAAACGCGGCAAACAAACCAGACAGTGGCTCAAGGCCAAGCTTTCCCCACTTTAGAAACGTAATGGAGAGAAGCACGCCTGCAAAACCTTGAATGAAGATATTGCCCGCGTTTCCGTGGATAAGACCAAAGACCAAGGAAGAAAGAAGTGCCACAAGAAGCAGCACTGCGAGTCCCACTGACTCATAGATCAGACCGAGTCGGACTAAAAAGAACGCTGTTATTCCGAGCGGTAGCAACCGGAAGAGTTGTTCTTCCGCAAGCATGGTGAGCAGAAGGAGTGAGCCTCCAGTAAACCAGCCTTTTTCCTGAATATATCCAACAACTGAGCCGGTGCCGGAAGAAAGATTCTCTGGAAATGTTGCTATCACCCAAGGAAGGGTGAAATAGAGATAGGTGTAGTGAAGCACTAATAGTAGCGGAATCCACCACAGAAGTGACCATACTCTAGCTCCTTTGAGGAACCAGTCTGATAGTTGGGACACGTATTCCCTCCTTTTGTTCTCTACGCACAGTAAACATATATGTGTCTATGTCAAGAAAGAGCCGGCGGAAGCCGGCTCTTTCTTTATTTTCTCTTACTTCCCTTCTAGTACTCCCTGAAGTTTCGCAACAATCTCTTCAACTGACACTTCTGCTTTTACCAAATAGCCTGTTGCTCCAAGACCCATCGCACGTTCTTTGTCGGTCTCTGCACCAAGATTAGAAACAACAACAATCGGTACATTCTTGAGTTCATCAGTGCGCTTCCTGATTGTTTCAAGTACTGCAAATCCATCCATCGTAGGGAGCATGAGGTCGAGAAGCACTGCTGCTGGCTTATGCGTCTCAAACAAAGAAAGTGCTTCGTTTCCGTCTGACGCATAGAGCGTCTGATACTTCCCAGCAAATGTGTGACCGAGAAGGTTCTTAAGAATAGGATCGTCTTCAACGACCAGAATGAATTTGGTGTCTGCCATACCCCTAGTCTAGCACCCCTAGGCTACCTGCAAGGAGAGGGTAAACGTGGTCCCAGGACCGTCCTCGTTCTGAGCAAACGAGAGGTCTCCTCCATGATCGGTTGCAATGGTGCGAGCAATATAGAGCCCTAATCCATTCCCTTTCTGCTGCTTATCAATCGCATTCTTTGCTCGATAGAAACGTTCAAAGATATTCCCCTTATCCTCAGTCTTAATCCCGATGCCTGTATCTTTTACGCGAATAAAGAGGCGATGCTCAGCTCCTTCAAGAGAAAGTCGGACGGTGCCACCTGCAGGAGTGTACGCAATCGCGTTATCAACCAGGTTATTCAACACCCACTTAATGCGATCTTTGTCAGCACGAGCAAAGGGAAGTGATGTTCCTTCTTCGTGAGCATAAAAGAGGGTGACTTTTGCCTCAGCGGCAGCAGGAGTGAAGTCAGTTACAATTCCCTGCAGCACTGCCTGCATATCGACTGGCTCAAATTTGTATTTATACTTCCCTGAATCAATCGCCGAGATATCAAGGAGCGTACCAACGATGGCCACGAGATCTTTTGATTTCTCAACTGCGCTTTCAACCAACACCTTCTGACCTTCCGTGAGGTTTTCTTTGAGCAGCGCCTCATGCGCCCAGCGAATACCGGTCAGTGGAGTACGTAACTGGTGCGCAGCAGTAGAAATGAAGTCGGTCTTCACTCGAGAGACTTCCCCATCTCGCTTTCTCGACTCCCCGATACGATCTATTAACGAGTCAAATGACACCGCGAGCGCACGTACCTCCTTCGGAGCACTCTCTATATCAGGAATCGTTGCGCGTTCTTCGGTCTTTGCGTACTGATCCATCGCTGACGCAAGCCTCTTAAGCGGCTTCATGATCAGGTTCGCAAGAATCAGGTAAATAGTTACTGCCAGCACAATTGAAAGCACCACCAAGGAAATAGCCTGTCCTGCAAGGAGCATGCGCAGCGGCTCATCAAGCTGGAGTGCAAGTTCAGGAGGTAACAAATCACTTACGGCACCTCTGAGAAATACTATTGAGAATAGAAAGAAGACGGTTGCAATTGCAACTGCCGCAAGAAGCACCAGCCCGAGCAATAACCCGAAACTCATGCACCCATTCTACTACGCTCTTGGTAACGAAAACGCGGGTGAAGCAACTGCTTCACCCGCGCAAAAATCACGGCACTACCGAGTAGCTCGTGCCATCAGTGTGTGTCACTGAGGCTCGTGCTTCTTGGAAGCCGTTATGTTCCATGAACGTTAGAAGAATCTGTCTTGCTTCTTCAGGTGGAAGACGATATCCCTCAGAGCATGCAATTTGAAGCACTGCATACCCATCTTGAATACCGCGATAGCGAGAAAGGACGCGACCTGAACGATCAGGACGATCTTCCTCTGCTCCAAACCCCTGAAGCCACAAACACCTAAACGCACGACACATCGAAGGTCGTCGCCAGTGAATACCACAGCCGCTCCCGGTAAGGTGGCGGCACGGCACGTTTTCAGATTTCTTCACAGCAGGCACTTCGTAGGTGACACAGCACTCGGTGCATGTGCCACAACTTCTTGTTACCTCTGATGCCATAGATACCTCCTACGGCTATTTAAACACATTATTGCGTAAATAGCAACTATCCTCTGAGCGGCTTCCTGCTACGTGGCTTTACTTTCTTAGGCCCATTCCCCTCAAGCTCGTAGAGCTCATCACGAATAAGAGCGGCCGTTTCAAAGTCGAGCGCCTCTACCGCCTCAGCCATACGAAGACGCAACTCTTTCACAAAGCGTTTTGGATCTTTCTTGAAGAGATCTCGATCAACCGTAAGCATGGAATCAACGGTCTTCTGATGTTCTGAACGGAGCGCTTCAGCAATATCTTTAATTTCTTTACGCACCGTCTCAGGTGTAATGCCGTGCTTTTCGTTATACGCAAGCTGGATAGTGCGACGTCGATTTGTCTCATCGATAGCGCGCGTAAGTGATCCAGTCATTACATCGGCATACAAAATCACCGTACCAAGTACGTTTCGTGCCGCTCGACCGATCGTTTGAATAAGTGAGGTTTCTGAACGGAGGAATCCTTCTTTGTCTGCATCCAAGATACCGACAAGCTCCACTTCAGGAAGATCGAGGCCTTCACGAAGGAGGTTTACCCCTACCAAGACATCAAACTCTCCTTTTCTAAACTTAGTGAGAATCTCAATGCGTTCAATAGTCTTAATATCTGAGTGAAGATACTCAGCTTTCATCTTTCGTTCTTTCAAGAAGTCAGCAAGATCCTCCGCCATCTGTTTAGTGAGTGTAGTTGCAATCGCACGACCACCTCGAGCAATAACTGTCTCGGTTTCGGTAATAAAGTCTGCGACCTGGCCTTTATAGGTTCCGCTTTCAACAATAGGTCGAATGGAGAGCTCTGGATCAACAAGACCGGTAGGGCGAATGATCTGCTCTACCACCTGTCCCTGTGGCGAAACTGAATGCTCCTTCTCATAAGGACCTGGAGTTGCTGAGGTATAGATCGCCTGACCAATACGCGCTTCAAACTCATCAAAAGTAAGTGGTCTGTTATCCCGTGCCGACGGAAGACGGAACCCAAACTCCACCAAGTTATCTTTTCGTGAACGATCGCCAGCAAACATGCCGCCAATCTGCGGAATGGTGACGTGTGATTCATCAATAACCGTCAGGAAGTCCGGAGAGCCATCCTGCTTATGCGGGAAGTATGAAAGGAGTGTATGCGGCGGCTCACCTGCCTGTCTTCCATCAAAATGACGAGAGTAGTTTTCGATACCTGAGGTGTAGCCAATCTCTCGGATGAGTGCGAGGTCATGAAGCGTGCGACGCTTAATGCGCTCTGCCTCGAGCAATTTCTCCTCACGCTTAAACTTTGCAAGCTGCAGATCAAGTTCTGCACGAATATCTTCAAGCGCTCGATTGCGCTCATCTTCACTAGTCACGAAGTGCTTTGCGGGGAAGATAAAAGCAGAATCTACTTCCTTCTGAAGTGCACGAGACACTGGATCAAGGCATTCAATACTCGCAATCACGTCTCCATCAAAGCGCACTCGATAGATTGTGCGCTCGTTGACCGGCATAAACTCAACTGCGTTCCCTACTGCTCGAATCTTTCCTGGTTCAAGGTCTGCATTCGTACGTTCAAAATAGATACCAATCAATCGACGAATGAGTGCTGCACGGTTCTCTGCTGCACCCTTCACCAGCTTTACGTGATACTTCTCATATTCCTGTGGACTTCCAAGACCGTAGATTGCTGATACAGACGCCACGATGATTACGTCTTTGCGCGTAAGCAGTGCCTGTGTTGCAGCGTGGCGAAGGCGATCAATCTCAGCGTTAATCTGTGCTTCTTTCTCGATATAGGTATCTGAGTGCGAGATGTAGGCTTCAGGCTGGTAGTAGTCGTAGTACGACACGAAGTAGTGCACTGCGTTTTCAGGAAAGAACTCGCGATACTCCTGCGCAAGCTGTGCCGCAAGCGTCTTATTATGCGCAAGCACGAGTGTGGCTTTATCAAACGAAGCTATGACGTTTGCTGAGGTATACGTTTTGCCCGTACCAGTAGCGCCAAGAAGCGTCTGGTGTCGTAGTCCCTTTCTGAGACCTTCTGAGAGCTGCTTAATGGCCTCAGGCTGGTCTCCTGCAGGAGGAAATGGGGTATGGAGCTTAAAGTTCGCCATAGTGGAAGGAGTATAGCAAAACGAGTACTATCTAGAACAGAAAGGAGAGACCAATGACAACAGTTTCTCTCAAAGCTCGTACCCTACTTACAACACAACGTAGACGGTTCAACGCTCTCCCCAACCTGCGTTACTTTGTGGGAGCGTGTGCCACCGAAAGCTACCGCCCCAAGTGGTTCACCGAGACTGAACAATACCTAAGCGGCAAAGAATCACGAAGACTCTTGAGCAAGATTGCGGCAGCACAAGATGAATACTTCATCAGTGTGCTCGATCTTTTTGCGATTGCGTTTTCACAAAAAGACGTCTCTCGTCGTAAGCGAACCTTACATGTAATCGATAGAGGTATCGAAGATGCTATTCGCACGATGAAAGAAACAGGTGTTGGGCCACGTCCCATTCCTCTTGAAGTCTTGCGAGTAGTACTGTAGCTACCCAGACCGACCCTTATCGGGTCGGTCTTTTGCTATTTATAATAAATGTGTTATGTTTTAAATAGACGAAAGGAGGTGCTTTATGAGCGCTAGTACACGCCATCCGGCGTTTGATCTTTTCAATCACTGGTGGGTGCCGGGAGGTATCGAAACCATCGTGCTTCGCGAGTTCGAGACTAATCCGATCAAATCGGCAAACCCAGAACTCCTCTCGGCTTTCTATCATAGCCGCGAGTGTAGCGAAGCAGCGAAACTCATCGACTACATCGTATCGGTTCCTGGCCTTTCGCAAATTGGCTCGGGCACAGTTGACGTAGGGAGGATTCTGGGGCTTCCGCCTGAAGAAAACTTCTACAACCTACACGAGCTCTACGTCGGTAGGATGAATCCGGAGATTCCGCCACTTATCTGGCTCAGCTATCTTGCGCGAGGATTCGATGAGATTCCGCAACCGCTGCATCCCGTCTTCGATGGCTACTGTGGTGCGATTGTCTCGATGGTGAATGCTCCGGCAGTCCCACTTTCGTCACGCGAACTTGATCCTCCGGACGAACGCCCTCGGCGTTCACTCGAAGAGATCATGGGTGACCTGCGCACTGACGCCTGCATGGGCGGACGAACGACCCACTAATGCTACGGCCCGCTCTCTTTGAGCGGGCCGTTCACTTAGGCGTAATAGTTACGAAGAAACTCCTCTTTATATTCCTTAAACGTTCCTTGCTTGAGCGCCTCTCGCGCACCATCCACAAGCTTCACGATAAACCCTACGTTATGCGTTGAGGCGATCATGGAACCAAGTATTTCCCCTGAACGAATCAGGTGCGATACATACGCTCGTGAAAATCCTTCAGTACCCGGGATAACGGTTTCAGGATCAAGAGGACCATAATCTGTCTGTGACTTTTCACCACGCAAATGCACAATCCCGCGCTTGGTGTAGATAGAGCCATGGCGTCCAATTCTCGTAGCCGCAACACAGTCAAAAAGATCGAGACCATTTTCAATACCGAGCAACAGATCTCCAGGTTCTCCAATACCGAGGAAGTGTCGTGGCTTTTCTTCCGGAAGGTGCGGAATCGCTGCCTGAAGCGCACCTTGCATATCTTCTTTACTAAACGACCCACCAATACCAAACCCATCAAAGTCCATTGAAGCTATCTCTTTTGCGCTTTCAGCACGAAGATCTGCATACCGGCCACCCTGGACGATACCGAAGATACCTTGCGTGCGGTTTGCTTCTAGATTCTGACGATGCGCCTTCAATGAACGGTCTGCCCATTTGTGTGTGCGATGCATTGCTTCCTTTTGATACTCATAGGGTTCAGTTGGCGCAGTGCACTCATCAAACGCAAAAAACATATCTGCGCCAAGCGCATGCTGTATTTCAACAGAGCGCTCTGGCGTAAAGCGATGGAGCGAGCCGTCGTGGTGCGAGGTGAAGGTAACTCCTTCGTCATCAATGACTGCAAGCTGTCCATGCTGCGACGCAACCTCTTCATCAAATACCGCAACACCATGTTCTCTTGGTGCCTCTTCACCCTTGGCAATCTTCGTGATGGTTCT
>CAYXXJ010000031.1:0-629 GCA_964469095.1 uncultured Candidatus Saccharibacteria bacterium | reverse complement strand
CAGTCATGGTTGGTCCCTGCCAGTTCATAAAAGCCGCAAGACCTCCTGCGTCTTTCACTGTCTTTTCTCCTGGCTGGAGATAGAGGTGGTACGTGTTTGCAAGTACCACCTGCGCACCGAGCGCCTTGAGTGCTGAGGGTAGTACTCCTTTCACGTTTGCCTTAGTCCCTACAGGAACAAACGCAGGAGTCTCAATAACTCCGTGGGGTGTGGTAAGGACACCCGCTCGCGCGGCGCCGTGTCTTGCAGTAATAGAAAAGGAAATGGCCCCCATCCAGGTAACCGTACTGGATGAGGGCCCTTCCTTGCAAGGCGCGTTTATTGTGGTGCCTGTACGTCGAGCAATTCAACTTCGAACACGAGCGTTGAGTTTGGCGGAATAGAACCTACCACCTGTGAACCGTAGCCAAGCTCAGGTGGAATGACGAGTGTGCGCTTGCCGCCCACTTTCATACCTGCAACTCCCTGATCCCAACCCTGGATCACGCGTCCTGCACCAAGCGGGAACGTAAATGGCTGACCACGCTCGATTGATGAATCAAAGACCTGACCATTCTCAAATGTACCTACGTAATGCACGGTGACGTTTGTGCCTGGTACTGCTTCAGCACCTGTTCCTACTACTGTAT
>CAYXXJ010000030.1:0-7949 GCA_964469095.1 uncultured Candidatus Saccharibacteria bacterium | reverse complement strand
AGGAAATAACTTCCTTCGTGCGCCCTACTCCCGCATCTTCGGCGCCTTCTTCAATCAAACTAAGAACTCTGCACTTGCTGATCTCTCGGTGCGTCATGCACTTTCAGTGGTGATCGATCGCGAAGCACTGTCTCGAGAAATCATGGCTGGGTTTGCACTCCCTGTGTACGGACCTGTACCTCCAGGAGTTGCTCCTATCCCTGTACGCTCTGAACCAGAAGACCGTCTTGCTGAAGCGCGGACGATTCTTGAGAAAGGTGGTTGGTCGTTTGCAGAAGAAACGGGTACCTGGTCCAAAGACGACACTACCCTTTCCTTCACCCTCACCACTGGAAATGTCCCGGAATTGAAAGCAACAGCGGAGTATTTGCGACAAGCATGGAGCACGCTTGGCGTTCCGGTTTCGCTTGAGGTCTATGATCCGAGCGATCTCGTGCTGAAAGCGATACGTCCCCGAAACTATGAGGCACTTCTGTTTGGTATGGTCGTCGGTCGTGATAAAGACTTCTATGCCTTCTGGGATTCGTCTCAGCGCCAAGATCCAGGATTGAATGTTGCGCTCTACGCCTCACGTCCGGTTGATCTTCTACTTGAAGAGATACGTGAAGAGCAAGACGAGACACGCATCAAAGAAGATCTTGTCGAGCTTGACCAGCGTGTTGCTGCTGATTATCCCGCAGTGTTTACCCACGCACCTGAATTTGTGTACTCCGTACCAGAGGATCTTCGTGGCGTTGCTCTTTCAACCGTTGCTTCACCGTCTGATCGACTCGCCTCTGCTTCCTTTTGGTACAGGAGAACTGAGTGGGTGTGGCCAGTGTTCACGGGCATATAGAGGCTAGTACAGAGAGCGTTTCCACAGAAAGCTTTCTCTGACTGTCCTGTATAGTCATTACAAAACTTACTTACTACTTACTCATTTACGTTATGTCTCCAGCACCAGCTCCGGCTCCGGCCCCAGGTTCTTCTGCTTCTCCACAACGCTCTGATGATCGTCCCTTTCCTCCGCGTGAGCGACGTTCCGGCGGCCGTCCTCCTGAAGGACGTGGTCGTCGCGGCTCTCGCGATATGCGCCGACAAACTCGTAGGCCAGGACCTTCTCGAGGTGAAGCACGTCCAGAAAAACGTGTAGCTGACTATATTCCTGCACCTGTTGATGAAAAAACGGTACGTATCGTGCCGCTTGGTGGCGTCGAAGAAGTCGGCCGCAACATGTTCGCTGTGGAAACCGGCAATGACATCTTTGTGTGCGACGCAGGATTCCAGTTCGTCTCTGAAGAGTCGAGTCCTGGTATCGACTACATGCTTCCAAACACTGCGTACCTTGAAGCAAACCAGCATCGCGTGCGCGCTGTCTTCATTACCCACGGCCACCTCGACCACATCGGCGGTATTCCGTTCTTGATGAATCGTTTTGGTAACCCACCAATCTATACCAAGAACCTTTCTGCAGTGATGATCCAGAAGCGTCAGGAGGAATATCCTGATATGCCAAAGGTAAATATCGTCACGGTTGAAGACTGGCAGACCCATACGCTTGGAGAAACCAAGTGTACGTTCTTCCCCGTCACCCACTCGATTCCTGACTCGATGGGCATCCTTATCCGCACCCCTCACGGAAACGTGGTGGTGACCGGCGACCTCAAGCTTGAGCATGTGGACGGTATTCCTGTCCCTGAGGAAGTTGAGAAGTGGTCAAAGATTGGCGCTGAGAAAAACCTACTCTTTGTTGGTGACTCCACAAACGCCGAGATCGAAGGCTTCTCTATTCCAGATCAGAAGGTATACGACACTTTGGAAAACATCATTAAGACCGTCTCTGGACGTTTGGTGATTGGTACCTTTGCCTCACAGTTTGAACGACTCATGAAGATCATCGAGATCGCTGAGAAGTACAACAAAAAGATTGTGATGGAGGGTCGTTCGATTAAGGGTAACCTCGAGATTGCTCAGAAGATTGGCATCTTGAAGATTGATAAAGATACCATCATTCCTGCGCAGGAAATTGGTGATTATCCTCCTGATAAGGTCATTATTCTTGCAACCGGTGCGCAAGGTGAGGAGTTTGCAGCGCTTATGCGTATTGCAACCCGTCAGCACAAGAACATCACGCTCACTGAGCGCGATACGGTAGTGCTCTCCTCTTCCGTTATTCCTGGTAACGAGCTTTCAGTGCAAAAACTGAAAGATAATCTCTACCGCAACAAAGTAACCCTCATCCACTACCGCTCTTCAGATGTGCACTCAGGCGGTCACGGACGCGCTGGTGAACTCGTGTGGATTAACCAGAAAGTGGGCGCAAAGTTCTTCATGCCTGCCTATGGCTACTACTCCATGACTACCTGCCACGCAAAGGCAGTCGAAGCCGCTGGAAAGCCACGTGAAGAGATTATTGTTGCTGACAACGGCATGGTTATCGATCTTGTTGATGGCACCTCGGTGAACATTCACAAGCAGAAAGTACCAAACGCTCCCCTTATCGTAGACGGCTTTGCTATCGGCGATATGCAGGAAGTGGTAATTCGTGATCGTCAGGCTCTCGCCAAAGACGGCATGTTCGTCATTATCGCAACTGTGCATCTTAAGACTGGTAAGCTTCGTAAGTCACCTGACATCATCTCTCGTGGATTCGTCTATCTTCGCGAGAGTCAGGAACTCTTGAATGAGGCACGCCTCTTGATTAAGAAGACTGTTGAAGACTCAACCAAGGGCATGAATCCGGTTGATCTTGATTACGTGAAGAACCAGCTTACCGAGACGATGGCGGGCTACCTCTTCTCACGAACCAACAAGGCACCGATGGTGATTCCTGTGTTGATCGGGGTCTAACAATACTCTGGAGCAAACCGCCCCTCAGACGAGGGGCGGTTTGTGTTTTTACCACCCTAACTATATTGTGCAGTCAGATTAGGGAGTGTTCTATGTCATTTGATGAGAGCAAGTCACTTTCTCACTCAATTGAAAGATTTACTGATGTTGACGTAATTGGCGGATTTGAAACAGAAGAGCTCGTCCGCATACAACTATTTGAAGGCGGACGTCTTCTTACCCTTGAATTCTCAATACTCTCCTTTCAGAAAGTATTTGGTATTGCAGAGGCAATAGCAAATGCAGTACCTACTGCAGGGATGATCTTCTGTCTCACTGCACCAAAAGAAAATGAAAAAGTGATTCCGCTTACACGGGACTAAATGAATCGCCACCTCTCTAAAGGTGGCGATTTGCTTTTTAATAGAAGTGTGATATGATTCGTACGGTACTAAGGGAGGCCTTGATGGCTAAAGACGTGGAAGAACTGCTGTACGAACGCATCCAGGCGATGTCGCCAGCAGAATTCGCAAACCTTGTGAAGGTGACGCATGATGACCACTCGCCTGCTGCGGCAGACGATGAAGTCGACGTGACTGAAGCTGATGGCACTAACTACTCCATCAGTGAAATTCACATCACGCTGAATCCTCTTCCCTAACCTACCGCGCGGCGAGCTTTTGGCTCGCCGCGCTTTCGTTTACTTAAGTGCGATACGACTCACAAATGCAGCTGACCATTTCTGATCTTCGACATAGCTACGAATGGAGACGTAGTAGCGATCGTTGCCATCAGTAACAGAGAAGAAGCGGTAGTACGCGTATCCTTCTTTAGGATTGGTGTACGTATGCACCTCCGTCTGCTGTCCAGCGATTGTTTCGGTCGACGTGGTGAATGTAATGAGTTTTGGCTCTGCGATTGGCTTCTCACGACTGACGAGCACCGTTCCCTCTTTTGCAGTGAGGTATGCCTGTTCAACGTCTCCCTTACTATCGTTTACAACTTCAAATTTCCAGCCAGTCTGGTACTTAAAGGTGATGTCCCAGACAGGATCGTTAAAGGGTGCCCAGATGGTCTGCGTTACTACCTGCACGCCAGAAGGAAGACCTGTTGTAGGAGTTCCTGCTGGTATAGGAGTGGTTGGTTCTTCAGAAACAGTTTCAGTGGTTGTTGCTGTCTCCAGTGATTCTTCGGTTACGGGCGCTGCCTTGGGACTTGTGATAAGGAGGTAGCCACCAATAAGGACGAGTACAACGAGTACGATCTGCGGGAGGTATTTGGTGAAATCTTTCATATGAAGGAGAGTATACCGTATTTAAATCGCCGCCGGTCTCCCGGCGGCGATACCCTCATATACGAGGAGCTTCTCTTTTTTGAGCAGGTACTTCTGTAGTTACGTACCGACCACGAAGCTCCCGATCAAGCACAAAGGTTGGGTACTCGACCTTCCGAAAGGGATTCGGGAGATCAGGGTCCTTTGAGGGTAGCTGGTATTCGAGAATTGGTATCATCCAGCTTCCTGCGGTCTCTTTGGTGCCCTTGTTCTTAGGCCAAACCCGCCTTCCCCACAATACGTGGGTGGGTGGTGAGAAGACAATAATCGTACCTTCAGGAAAGAGCGTCCGCTCATCAATCAGATACGACCCGTCCATAACGCTGTATCGCTTCACTCCTACAGAGAGTGTCGCAGCGGCTCGTTTGCTACTCACGATAGGTCTCCTACTGAAGATCTGTCTTCCGCTATAGTTCCATGCACACGAGAAGGGTGCAACCTCCTACGCTGGCAGTGAATAGTTGCCTCGTTTCTCTTCAATCATGCCTTCCTTGAGAAGGGCCGCAAGTTGCGTGGTCAGTTGGGCCGTTCGTGTTCCTCCAAGCAACTTCATAAGATGTGTTTTGCTCTGTGGTCCAGACATAAGCGCCTTCAAGACTGCGCCTCGCGCTTCACGTGCTGATCCTTTGAAGGTCTTTTGTTTTGTATACGAAGTTGAACGAGTATTGATTCGTACTCCTGAGCGTTTTAAGAACGAGCCATAGTCCATAAGTGCCGAGTACCACTCACGCGCACGTCCTTTGGGAAGCGCTTTCTCTAGAAGTGGAATGAGTGCAGAGTCAGGTACTTTCTTTTTTCGAGGGAAAAAATGATGCGTGAAGACGGTTCGAATATTAGTTTCAATAAACACAGCGTCTTTATTGTGCACAAACGCATTAATTGCTCCAGCAGTATAGGGTCCTACTCCCGGAAGCACGGTTGGGTCTTCTGGAAACGCACGAAATTTGGTAAGTGCCTTTGCTGCGTTGTGGAGATTTTTTGCGCGTCGATTGTACCCAAGTCCCTGCCATATCCTCAGCACTTTCGAAAGAGGAGCATCTGCAAGTGCCTTTGCTGTGGGGAACGCTTTCATCCAAGCTATATAAAAAGGAATCACTCGTTCTACCTGAGTCTGCTGCAGCATTACTTCTGACACTAATATCTTGTACGGATCATGCGTCTTCCGCCACGGAAGTGTGTGACGACCATGGGATGCATAGTGTGCGAACACTTTTTTTCTAAACGCTTGTATGGTCATGCCCTTCTAGAGTTCGTAGATAACGTCTTTTCGCTCAACGACCACTTTCCACTCACGTCTCTTGGCATGTTCAAGTAGTTTCTGGTTTGGATTAAAAGCAATCGGACGCTCCACCAGTTCAAGCATTGGAATGTCACTTTCCGTGTCCCCTACTCCGACAGAACGCGTAAGTGAAAGGCCTTCTTTTCGTACTGCGCGTTCAAGGATTGCTGCTTTATTTAAAATGAGATCACGATCCTCGACTTCCCCGGTAAAGTTTCCCGTAGGGCCAGTCTCATAGAAGAACCCGTACACCTTATCGAACCCTGCTTCCTTACAAAACCCGTCAAGAATAAAGCGAGGTGAGTGTGAGATGGCGAGCAAGAAGTATCCTTCTCCTTTCAGTTCTTTCATAAGGTCACGAGTATAGCGATACACACGATCTTTTCGTTCTCGTATCAAGGTATCAGCCACGTTCATTGTTGCTTCGTACGAGACACCTTTAATGTGCGCGAGAAACGTCTCAACTACTTTTGCGACATAGACTTGATAGTCGCCTTTTCGATCCTGCCACGCAAGACGATCTTGCTCGTACGCATTCTTAAAATCAGGCGGGAATAGCCCGGCAACGCACATACGACGTACAAGCTCAAGAAATAGCGAGGAACGAAACAGCGTGCCGTCTATATCAAATACAGCGACCGGACGTGAAGACATAACCCCATGGTACCAAATATGAAACGCCCCTCGCGACTCCGGCCGGAAGTCATCGAGGGGCGTACATCCTGACGTGGAAGAACACCCAACATAGTGCCAGTGTTGACCAGTGGGCTCAATCACTCCGCAGAACCTGCGGAGCATGAGTGTTCGGTATGGCCGGGCTTTGTATACCGACTCACACACAAGGCGCCGCTAAGCCTCCCCATTCTGCCACATCCGATCTCTCTTCCGAGCTAGCCGGGGTTCCCAATGCCAGGACTAGCAATGACTGTACTCCTCCTTATCACTGCGTCAACCAGCTATCCCCTATTTTGCTTTGGGCCAGCGCTTTGCTGCAGGTGGCCAGAGTTTGGTAAGTGGATGCTCCTCGCAAGGATGCGGGCGCGCAGGACACACATACCGCCCATACAGTACCAAACCATTGTTTACATACTTCCAGTCTTTCTTTGGGATAAGTGCTTCAAGATCTTTCGAAATCTTGGTGAGCTCTGTCTGTGTGGTGAGATCAAAACGAAGTGCAAATCGTCGCACGTGCGTGTCAGTCGGTATACCTTCCCAAATATCATAGAGTTCTCCAAGAATCACATGTGCTGTTTTGTAGCCGATCCCAGGAAGCGCTACAAGCTCTGCTTCAGTACGTGGCACTCTCCCTTTGTGCTGTTTAAGAATCAAGCGTGCAGTGCCCTGTATTGCTTTTGCTTTGTTTCTATAAAACGGGATCGAGGAAATGTCTTTTTGAAAAGTCTTAGACTCTGCGAAATCTTTCGGGGTCTTGTATTTCTTCCACAGAGTTTTCGTAACATTATTTACATGCTTATCCGTGCATTGAGCAGACAGCATTACTGCCGCAACCAACTGAAAGGGTGTGGTATGCAAGAGTTCCGTCTCGGGAGATGGATAGGTCTTCTTAAGATACCGAACGATCTTCTGTGCACGTTCTTTCTCTCCCATACTAGCGATTGTCGTCTCGACCAAAAGCGAAGCGGTATCCAATCATAGAGATTGCACCAATAGCAGCAGCAGAGAGAACAAATGAAAGAAGAATACCAGCTCCTGGAATAAGTCCGATGAGGTAAATGAGGAGCATGCCGAAGGCGGCACTTCTCCAGGAAACACCAGGACGTTTCAAGACAACGCGAGCAAAGAGAGATCCTGCAATAACAGCTGCGTACAAATACCCAAGCAGCAACAGAAGTACGTATGCTGCGCCAAGCACTGCTGCAATACCGATGCCCACAAAAGAAGCGAGGAGCAGAATAATGAGAATTGGTGTTGCAACAATAACTGCAAATCCAAGAAGCGTGTGGAGTAGGAACTGTTTTGGGGAACGCTCAACTACCTCGACCAACTGGCGCGCAAACCCGAGAAAGAGCCCGGTGACAAGTCCTGCTGCAAGCATCGCAGCTACGAGTCGCACCAAGAAAAAGATACCTATACCAGCAAGCGCAAACGTTTCTGCTTCTTTCGTTGTGGGAAGAAATGAAGAGGAGCCGATGTAACTTGTCTCACCATCAATTACTGCCGAAGCTGGAATGAGTGCTTCCTGAGGTGCGTTGTATTCAAAGGTGCCATGAATGATCGTTCCTTCACGAAGAATGATCTGATCACTTGCAACAGCACGGACGTCTCCACTAAATTCACCGCCAAGGGTGATGGTGTTTCCGTAAGCTTCAACGGTACCTCCTGCGCCAGACAATAGTTCAAGGGTGCCTCCTGCAGCGCGCACTTCTTGTACCGGAGCTTCTACATGCAGTTTTCCAGCAAACACTGCAAGCTCTCCACTAATTGCTTCACTTATAAGTACTGTTCCTCCTACCGCGCGCACATCCCCTTCAAAAGGTGCTGCAAGATCGACCGTGCCCCCCGCAAGCA
>CAYXXJ010000029.1:0-7964 GCA_964469095.1 uncultured Candidatus Saccharibacteria bacterium | reverse complement strand
TTCGAACATGTGTTCCGGAAGTTTGAAGGCATCGAAACACCCAACAAACGACACAAAGAACGCAGTGATCGCACAGACGCCAGCGATCATCACCAGAGTTCCGTAATCAATGTCTGCGGCGGCAAGTGTAAACGCCGCCCACAAGCAAAAAAGTCCGGCGATTCCTGCGCCAATGGCAAGGTTCAGGCCGTTCAATACGGTGTCGGTTTTATCCGAGATAGCAATGTGCATGGTGTTGCCCTTTTTCTGCCTGCAATATTTATATCACATTTATTGATTATAGTCAATACAAACGGGCGCACCCGATATGGTGCGCCCGTAGAGAACAGGTGCGGTTGTCAGTCTTATTCGACTACGCGCTCAATAGCGGCCGCGACGCCGGCAAACACGATCCCTGTTGGGATTCCGAAAGACAATGCAATCACTCCAAGGAGCGCCGCAATGCCGCCGAAATCTGTACCAGAGAGTGCGCCGACCATCATGACCGCGAATCCAAGACCCGCAGCGATAAAACCAACGTTTGAGA
Source organism: uncultured Candidatus Saccharibacteria bacterium (assembly GCA_964469095.1). Classification (GTDB taxonomy): domain Bacteria; phylum Patescibacteriota; class Minisyncoccia; order Phycocordibacterales; family Phycocordibacteraceae; genus C7867-001. The sequence goes on along the minus strand of CAYXXJ010000029.1, from coordinate 7,438 downwards.
CCTTTTTGTGAAATCTCACCGCAGCTTCTTTCGAATGGAACTTCATGTATGAACTCCCTCTATTCCTGCCTTGCATTATACACGTTATATAGATAATGTCAAGTATCTATGCCCCATAATCCACAGGAGTGGCCTAAACCATTGCTTTTTTATGAAGTTTGTGGGATACTTCCCTTAACTCGCAGGTGGCAGAGCTTAGAGGCCCCAAAACCAAAAAGTGTTCGATATCGGCGAGGTTAGAAATTACGTTCACACATGGCTAACACCAAACTCTACGTCGGAGGTATCCCCTACTCGACGACTGAAGATCAGCTTCGCACTGCTTTTGAAGAAGCAGGCCAGGTTACCTCTTCAAGCATTATTATGGACCGTATGACGAACCGCTCACGTGGTTTCGGCTTCGTTGAAATGGCCGATGAGGCTTCAGCGCAGGCTGCAATCGATCGTTGGGACGGTAAGGATTTCGATGGGCGCATGCTCTCGGTTTCCTTCGCACGCCCACAGGGCGAGCGTCCTCCTCGCCGTGAAGGCGGAGGATTCGGCGGTGGTCGCGGCGGCTTCGGCGGCGGCGATCGCGGCGGCTACGGTTCTTACTAAGCCACCTCGCATAAGAAAAACCCCGGCAGTGCCGGGGTTTTTCTTATCCTCCTGCTCGATTCTCTAAGTCGTGCAGTTCTCTTTCTAGCGCTTCGAGTATTTCCTTATCATCAGCAAATCGTGTTCGTCCTCCAAGATCATCGATCGCATTTCTCATCGAGTGCTCAGAACCTGCTTTTGCACGAAGGCGCTCAAGACCTTTTTGAATGCGTTGCTTCTGCCACGCGGGCGAGTTTTGGTGTTCGTTAAAAGAGTTTGCCATACCTTAGCCACAACTACTCTCAGAAGAGGCGACTACCTCTCGCTTCTTTGCTTCTGCGTGCCAACCCACCATGTTTGAAAGGATCTGGAAGAAGGACGCAACGCCTGCTACGGCGAGGATAATAATGATTGGGAACGCGAGCGGCGTCACCAGATACGCAAACGTCACAAAGAATGCAAACCAGAGTCCGGTGCACCACGGACAGTTAAGGAGTTTAGATATGGTGCCGAGGAATGTATCTTCTGAGGCACCTGACACTGCGTCTCGAATGAATTTCGTAATGACGTCGTAGCTTACAAGACGCACCATACGGAAGGTAGCAAGCGTAATAAGCATCAGGTCGAACATAGAAACGACCGGTACGCTCGTTCCTCCAGACGTGAGCACCCACGATCCCTTAAGTACAAGCGTAGCAAACAAAAGTCCGAACAAGATGTTCCAAAATGCAGATTTCATGGAGATAGTATAGCGTATGTCTATGGACGCTGACCAAAAGGCCTTGCTACGGGAAAAGCCTGACGCAACCCCCCAAGATCTTGAACGCCTTAGCAGGGGTGAGCCCCTAGCCTACATCCTTGGGCATATTCCCTTTCTTGGGGTCTCAGTAGGACTTGAATCGAAACCTCTTATTCCCCGCCCCGAGACAGAATGGTGGACCGAGGAGCTTATACACCGCATAGGAGATGAACCGCTTCGAGTACTTGATCTGTGTGCAGGCTCAGGAGCTATTGGATTAGCGCTTTTAAAACACTGCCCGCAAGTACAGGTTTCGTTTGGAGAACTCTCTCCTTCCCATACTGAAGCTATTCAAAAAACACTGCTCGCAAATGGGCTCGATATGTCTCGAGCAACTATCCGTAACGGAAATCTGTTCGCACCTTTTACAAATGAAATGTTCGATATTATTGCAACAAACCCACCTTATATACCGTCTGGTCGCACACTCTCTGAGAGCGTCGCTCAGTATGAGCCTGCTGAAGCGCTCTTTTCTGGGACTGACGGTCTCGACCTTATTAAGCGCATTGCCGAAGAAGCATCTTCCCACCTCTCTCCCGGGGGCGAACTGTGGATGGAGTGCGATATAGAAAATATTGAGGTTGCGAGAGGACTTTTCCCGAAGGCTAGGATACACACTGACCAGTACGGCAGGCCTCGCTTGCTCGTGGCATACTACTAGCATGCAGCCCCAGGTCCCAACGACCCCAAACATGCTGGCCTTCTTCCCGGCAGCGTCTCTTGAAAGCGTGCTTGCCGTTGTCATCACACTTATCTTTATTTGGTGGCTTATCTTCACTCTGGTCGTTATCTACCACTGGTGGAAGTACTCACGCGAGAGCGCGCTCACGGTCCCGGCAATTGCGCTTCATATCTTTGTGTCAGGCTGGATTTTTGTCTTTGCTACTGGCGCACTACACTAATCACGTATGGACTCTGTACAACTACATGCGGGCGAGCGAGTCATCCTCAACATCGGGAAACATCCCTTGGTGCTCGTTGGCAACCTCATCCCTTTTGCAATTCTTGATTACCTCCCCTATCTCCTTCCTGCGCTTGGTCGCTACCTACAAGCAGCAAATCCTGGCGCTGCAGTCGACTACATCGCAAACTTCTCGTTTGATAACCCATGGGTACGTTTCTTGGTAGGTATCTACTGGCTCTTTGTATGGATGGGTTCGTTTGGAGTACTCACTGACTATTATCTCGATAAATGGATAGTGACGAACGAGCGAGTGATAGATATTAATCAAAAAGGGTTCTGGAGTCGTCGCGTTGATAGTTTGTTCTTGCATCGCGTGCAGAACGTCGAGACGCAGGTCTCAGGCTTCTTTGGCACACTCTTTGGTTTTGGTCGTGTCTCTGTTGAATCAGCAGGTGCTGAACTCAACCGTCTGTGTATGCGTGGTCTTCGTGAAGTTGCGAGGAGTGAGCAGGAACGCCCTGTCGCACGTATTGGTCTCTAGAGGAAAATTGTTCGGGTTCTTGGTAGACTGGTACCTATGACTGATAGGAAGCCGCTTGATACTGAGCCGTATAAAGGAGTGCGTGATTTTTATCCTGAAGAACTCGCAACACGACGAGCGGTATTTGAAGTGATTCGGAAAGCGCTTCTCCTTCGGGGTTTTGAAGAGTATGACGCCTCTCCACTTGAGCGCTCTGAACTCTATGACCGAAAGACCTCTGAGGAGATCGTGAACGAGCAAACCTACACCTTTATTGATAGAGGCGATAGACGCGTCACGCTTCGCCCTGAGATGACCCCCACCCTAGCTCGTATGGTCTCAGCAAAGCGTCACGAGCTCGTGTTCCCTGTCCGCTGGTTTAATATCGGCAACCGCTTTCGCTACGAGCGTCCCCAGAAAGGTCGTCTTCGTGAGTTCTATCAAGTCGACGTCGATATCATCGGTATTCCTGGAGAGAAAGCTGAAGGTGAGGCTGTGGTGACTGCGTACGATCTCCTTAGTGCTCTTGGTGCGAAAGATCAAGACTTCACGATTCGCATTTCTTCTCGCGTACTCCTTAACGCCGCAACAGAAGCAGCCGGACTCACTAGTGAAGAAGCTGCGCGCTATATTGCACTCCTTGATCGAAAGGCAAAGATGCCTGAAGCACAATTTGACCAGGAGCGAAAAGAATTTAGAAAGACTGACCGCGACCCACTCGAATTGATTGAGGAAGGTGGGAATGAAGCTGTTGATACTGAACGCGCGCGGCTTGAAGGACTGCTTGAGGCGTTTAAAGCACGTGGTATGGAGAACGTAGTCTTTGATCCTACGATTGTGCGCGGATTCCTCTACTACACCGGTCTTGTGTTCGAGATCTACGACACAAACCCTGAAAACCCTCGTGCACTCTTTGGCGGCGGTCGCTATGACGAACTGGTCTCAATGTTTGGCGGGCAGCCAATTCCTGCGATTGGTTTTGCGTTTGGGGATGTCACTCTTATGGATTTCCTTGCGACCCATAATCTCCTGCCTGCTGTGAAAAGTGGCGCGGAAGTGTTTGTAGGCACCCCTGACGAGTCTGATATTCCGCTTGCGCAGGAATTTGCGCAATCACTTCGTGACGTAGGGATTGCAACGATCGTACATGTATCTGGAAAGGGACTTGGGGATCAGGTAAAGGAGGCTGTTCGTCGCAACATTCCCTTCTTTGTTGCCTATGGAAAGGATGAAGAAGCAACGCATATGGTACGCGTAAAGGATCTTGCTCGAAGTGAAGAAGAGTCACTAGAAATCAATCAGGTGGTCAAGCACCTCTTGCAGGCACTCGGGAAATAACATGCGTGCAATTACTTTCGACATCGAAACAAAGATGACGTCTTTTGTGGGCGGCAGACTTGATATCAACCAGATGGAACTTACGGTCGTTGGTGTCCATGATTCTTCCACGGGTGAATACACTTCCTATCTTATGGAAGATCTGCCAAAGCTTTGGCCTGTCATCGAGGGCGCCGATATGTTGATTGGTTTTAACTCAGACACGTTCGATATCCCACTTCTCAACCGCTACTACCCTGGCGACCTTACGAAGATTCGTTCGCTCGATCTCCTGTCTGAGGTGTATAAGGCGCTTGGCCGACGTGTCCGCCTCCAATCTCTTGCTGAAGCAACTCTTGGGAAGAGTAAGAAAGGAGACGGTCTTCAAGCAGTGAAGTGGTGGGACGAGGGTCTCTATGACAAAGTGCGCGAGTACTGTATTGAAGACGTACGTATCACCCGCGAACTCTATGACTATGCCAAAGAGCACGGTCATTTAAAGTACAAAGATCTTAATCAAAAGCGTGAGACTAAGATTGATACCTCCTCATGGGAATCTCCTTCGGAGGGACACGCACTCACACACACGCTTGGGATATAGGGTGCGTGCTATGCTTTTTGTATGACTCCTGAAAAGAATCAGTACCTTCTTCCGATTACTATCGTCCTTGCAGGCGCTCTGCTTGCGGTTGCCATTTTTGTGACGCGCACCACTACTCCTGCCACCCCTCTTCAGTCAATTGGCGCAATCCGCCCCGTCTCTGCTGCTGATCATATGATCGGGAATCCGAATGCCCCGGTAGTGATTGTTGAATACTCTGATATTGATTGTGCGTATTGTAAGAGTTTTCAGACAGTGTTAGCTCAGCTTATGACTGAATATGGACCAGACGGTAAGGTAGCGTGGGTCTATCGTCACTTCCCACTCACGGGCATTCATGAGCATGCAGGTGAACATGCAGAAGCAGCAGAATGTGTAGCTGAACAGAAAGAAGCTGCATTCTTCCCATTTATTGATGCCCTGCAGCAGGCAGCGCCAGACAGTGCAGAATTTGATCCGTCAGGATATCCAAGCGTTGTAAAGAGTCTTGGTCTTTCTCTAGAAACCTTCACGAGCTGCATGGAGAGCGATCGTATGGTTGAGCGCGTAAGTGCTGATCTTGAAAACGCACTTGCCGCTGGAGGAAAAGGTACTCCCTATACCGCCATTCTTGTAGCAGGAAAAACGCCTATTCCGGTTACTGGTGCACTTGGCTATGACGCAATGAAAAAGGTCATAGAGGAAGCGCTTGCAGAAGGAGAATAAGGAAAAGCCCGTCCAGTGGACGGGCTTTGTTGTTACGCTGCGATCAACATGCCGTGAATCATGCCGTATGCCTCATAGAGGTGCGGCGTGAAGCTAGCCTCTGTTGCGTACGCGCTTAGTTGCGACACCGTGAACGTGTTCAGTATGTGTCCGTACGTTGCCTCTTGAAGACCATCTCCCTCGGGGGTTGAAATGAATCCAACCGCACCAGGGCGAAGACTTGCTCGCATCGAGCGAAGCGTCGCGACCATAAGGTCATCGGGGACGTACATAAGCACACAGATGCAAGCAAAAGCATCAAAGGATGCAGGGAATCGCTCGCCTACCGCCTGAAGCGAACACTCCTCAAATCGATAGCCCGGGTTCAAGTCCCGTGCATACGCAATCTGGGATCCAATGAAATCGATACCAGCATACTTGGCTCGTTCAAAGCCGAGATACTTGTAGGCAGGAATAAACCTTCCATACCCACACCCAAAGTCGATAAATGAAGCGTCGCGAGGCACTGAACTAAAGACACGAGACAATGTCCCATCGTCCCAGATTCCGTCCTCATCGGTAATCTCGTCTCTCGTCATTGAGCGATAATGCTCGTCGAGAACCGAGTGACTTACTACAGACATGTACTTCTCCTGTATTCCTCTTGGATATAACTATGCGCTTTCATATATGTCAAAGGGCGCACCATCGCTGGTGCGCCCTTGTGGGTTTAGTACCCGTACTCGTATCGATCAACGTACGCATCTTCCATGCGATCATCGTAGTCGTCGAAACGATCTGATGATTCGTAGAAATACGCCGTCCGTTCGAAGTCGCGATAGTCGTCGCGTTCGAAATACAGCTGCTCGTCAAAATCGTAGACGAATCGCGGCTGATGCGAATCCAAGTCGTAGAACTCATCCCACCAGAATGCTTCCGCCTCATCGGCAGCGACATTCTCGAAGTGCTCGTTAATAAGAAATCGAGCAGGAAGAACTGGCTTCGTCGTGGTAAATCGTTGTGCGTTATATGACACTGAACGTCTCCCTCGTTGCCTCAACCAGCTATATTATACTATATAACACGTTTTGTCAAGCTTCTTCAATGAGCCTAAGCCTATAGAGATCAAACGAATCTTCCCCATCAAACATGTCTGAGGGGTTCGGGAGATAGGTCTTTCGTGTAAGGAGTTCTGCGCTCGCCTCTTTGAGTAGCCGATGGAATACCTGAAAGGTTTCAGCTTGCTCGTCGTACTCGATCGAATACTTGCGTAGCTGCGGTCCTCCATCTTTATTCTTGCTCTTCTTGCATTCAATAACGATAAAGCGCTTTACGGGCTTCTTATAGAGCGCAGAGATTGTGTAGTAGTTAAATATGGCCTGGAGCGCAAAGAGAGGTTTTGCTGCCTGTGACTTACTAAACGTATCTACAAATTTGTGATCGACCACATCAAGGCATCCTGGATTCCCTTTTGATTCCACTACAAGGTCAGCAATTGCCTTAAGCGGGATAGGAATGCCTTTTACTTTTGCTAAGCCACGTACCTCAACTCCTACTACTCTATGGCGAGGCGGGCGGGCGAGATAAAACCCGATAGCTTGGAGATAGTCACGCTCCATCTGTTCTCGTTTCTGCTTTTTGGCAGCTCGGGTCTTTGCTACGCCAAAGTTCACTTCAAAATCAGGCGTGTCTCGCATCTGCGCGAGTCCCCGCTCTATCGCCTGCTCTTTCGTAAAACCCTGATAGAAATGCTCGAGTGCGAGGTGCCCTGCAACACCGATGACTGCCGAGGGGGAACGTGGTGTGTCATAAATTTTAAGCACATACCGCTTATACCAAGCGAGCGGATTGCGAAGATAGGACATTAGCGCGGAATAGCTCCAGTGCGTTATGGGGTACTGTTTTGGAACGCGCTTAGCCATAACTCACAGTATACAAAATGGGGCCGGCAGAAGCCGGCCCCTTGGACGATCACTAGGACACTTCGAGAGTATGCATCTCTCGCGTATCCATATCTACCGTCCCCACAATAACGTC
>CAYXXJ010000028.1:1154-8066 GCA_964469095.1 uncultured Candidatus Saccharibacteria bacterium | reverse complement strand
ACTTGTCAATGCTTTTATTTTGGTACTAAACACAAAAGCCCCATCTGGGGCTTTTGTGTTTCAACTGCTACGAAGGATTGTATTTGCTAAGCTCGACTTCAAACTCGTCCTGTGTCATGCGCCCGTCTTGCACTTTTTGTTCAAGGAGGGCCCGAAGAGCAGGATCTATGACGTTTGGTTCTTTTAGATGGGGAAATGCTGTATCAAGCTCTTTAATGAGACTCCTAGTACGAACAGCCTCATCTGCTATGTTTTTAGCTCTACGTGTGTTCTGCCAGTCTTCGAGGAATCCGAACATGTCGTTGAATCCGCGCATACTTAGAGGTGTGGGCTGTTTTCTTTCCTTTGCTCCTCCATCATTTGGATAACTCTACGCATTTCGTTTAGAACTCGGTCAAAAGATTCTTGGCGCGTTGCGACGCTCGCTGCAAGTTCATCGTCGGTAATACCTTGAGCATCCAACGACAACCGCTTTCTTATGTTAGTGCTTGCTTCTCTCAGCTCAGGTATGAGATTGTCTAGGGTCTTCGCAAGCGCCTCTGCCTGTGCATCTCTTTCAGGAAGACTTTGTAATTCTTCAATTCCTTTCGTTATGTGCTGCATCTGCTCGGTGCGGGATTGTTCTTGATTAGACATAGCACGATTATACTACCTGTTGTTGCATTGAGAGTTTCTGGACACACCGTCTCCAGATACGTTCCTTATTTCTATGTCTGCGCCACTTCTCTTCAGCGGTTGAGGAGAACCGAACATGTCGGTTTCCCTTGGGTTCACGCGTTGTGCCGCGATGGACCATTCGTATCTTTACTATACCAACGGCGCCAAGGAGAGGGGTGGAACCGGGTGGGGAAATCTGCTAGGATGGCGCAACAAGCACGCTTAGCTCAGTTGGTAGAGCACTCGACTGATACTCGAGCGGTCCTAGGTTCGAATCCTAGAGCGTGCACCAATACACACTAAGCCCCTCGCTGTGAGGGGCTTAGTGCTATCCTTACCTCCATGAGAGATACCATCATTATCGGTGCCGTGTGCGTAGCTGCCATTGTGTTAGGGGTATGGCTCTATGTTTCAGGAGACGGCGTTACTCCAACTCCTCATGCAAGTGAAGGAGCAGTCTCCTATGAAGTACTTGCAGCAGGTACCCACGCAGGATCGGTAACTGAACGAAAGAACTACCGTATTAAATCAGCAAGTGAATATGAGCAGTTGCTCGCGCTTATGTACGGCACCGATAGTCCAGTGCTTCGTCCAGTGAACTTTGACAAGGAAGAAGTGCTCGCAGCGTTCGATGGTAGTCACGCTTCAGGGGGATATGCTATTGCTGTTGAGGGAGTCACTGATGACGGACTTGTTCGCACTATTTCAATCGTACACACCGAACCAGGCGAGACGTGTCTCACTACCGAAGCACTCACGAGTCCTTTCGTTATGGTGGTAGTGCCAAAGACAACTCTTACGCTTTCGAAACACGTTCGTACTGAGACGGCTTCGTGTAACTAGTCTCGTTTGAAGACAAGACGCGCATCGTTTGCAATGAGTGTTTTTAGAGTACTCATGTCTTCTTTCCATTCTTCTCCATCGAAATATTGGAGTGGCGTAAAGTTCATCTTGTAGCGTCCTTTTTCACCATACGCTGTTCCAAGATATACATGCTGGCGACCTTCCACCTGCGCTCTTCTGAGCGCGTCAGTCATCATCCATAGTCCAAGGCAGCTTTGCGCGAGATCGGGCCTATACGCTGAATACCAATAGTGGAGGTAGGGGCCCTCGGTTGCCTCAAGTACATACCCTGCAATACCCTGAGCATCTTCATAGCGAATAGCACGAAGCGGGAGTACGGTGTTAAGAATTCCTTCAAGGCGCTCAGCGCTCATTACGGTCTCACCGTGGCGTGTTTTGAAATAGGTAAGGAACAATTCTTTGAATGGTGCACTTTCTTTAAGTTCCTCACGACTCATAGGATGTACGGTCAAAGTGCCATCAAACTTCTTTAGTACGCGACGGTTTTCGCTTGAGAGAGAAAAGGAAGCAAGAGGGACACGGACACTACGAGCGAGATAGAACCATGACGTTTTAGAAGGATCGTTTGAGCGAGGGAGGAATCCTCGAGTGTACGCTTCAGCAGCATCTTCTCCTGGTTCAAGCTCGGCGTGGACTTGATACCCAAACGCATAGGCAGAATAGTCGTGAGCAAACTCAGAGTGGAAGATACGCATAGTTAGAATGTTCGACGAGCAAGGTGCTCTACGAGAGTAGGAAGTGAGCCCTCCAAATCTCCTGAGGTCAAAATGAGCACAACTGCGTCTTTAGTGAGCGACTCTGCAACCACTTCTGGATGCGCTGGATCATAGGGAGTAACGTCTATGCCGCTAGCTCCAGTTCGCTCAAGCAGTTCTTCATGAGTCAATTGATCATGAGTGGTGCTTCCTTGAGATTCGGGAGGTGCAATATAGACACGTGCTGCTCCTCTAAACACATCGTCATACCATGGAAGATTTGCACGATTCCTCCATCCAAACGTGTGTGGCTCAAAGACAATAACGAGCTCTTTGTCAGGGAAGTGGAGGTTTATCGCTTCAATAGCTGCGCGCGCCTTTTCATAGGAAGAACCAAAGCCCTCATACGCTGGTACTGAACCTGCTGGTGTTATGCGGTCTAGACGTCGTCGTACTCCAGTAAAAGAAGCGACACGTGCAGCAAGGAGAGGAAAGGACAAAAGATCACGAGAGAGGACATAGGTGCTTGCTGCAACAATATCTTCCACATTGTGTTTTCCAAGAAGGGTTGTCTTCAGTGTTCCGAGTACTTGATCGTCATGAATAAGATCAAAAGTTGTCTCTTCTCCGTACTGAATATTCGTTGCTCTATAGGTACCAGCGGCAACGCCGTACGTAACGACTCTGGTTCCTGAAGCTGTCGCAAGCGCGAGCGCTCCTGGCTCGTCAGCACATACGACGACAAGTCCTTCTCCTGAAACTAGAGTAAGAAGATCACGAAAAGGTTTTTGGTAGTCTTCAAAGGTGGGGTACACATTCACATGGTCGTGAACCATCGAGGTCAAAATCACATCACGAGGATGAAGGTGCATGAACTTTGCACGAGCATCATCATGCGCTGACGGGTACTCGTCTCCTTCAACTGAAAAGATTCCAGACCCAAGCCTTGAAGGCGCAGGAAGTGAGAGAGGCTCTGCTCCCACAAAATATCCAGCACCTGTTTCAAAGAGAATATGAGCAAGGAGTGCGGTGGTGGTTGATTTGCCATAGGAGCCAGCAACGACCGTCACGGGGCGATCCTTGGTCAAGATACCCACCATCTCAGGAAAGGAACGAATCGGTTTACCTGTTTGAAGTGCTGCGCGCACCTCGTCGTTTTCAGTAGGGGAAAGCTTTGCGTTTCTACCAATCACAAAGAGATCGGTATCAGGAGGAATGTTTTCGGCGGCGTATCCTACGTGAGGAGTGATGCCGGCAGTTTCAAGGATCCGCCTCGTTGGTCCATAGGAAGTGGTGTCAGAGCCCGATACCTCATACCCGGCCTCTTTCATAAGGAGGGCGGTTGCACTCATGCCGACCCCGCAAATACCGATGACGTGAGCTTTCATACTGACTGATGATACCGTCGGTACCCCTCTCGTGCTAGGCTCGGTTTTATGGAAGGCATACTCTCAGTTGTTGCGACCCCCATAGGGAATCTCGGGGATATTACGCTTCGGGCGGTGGAGACACTTCGTCAGGCTGATCTTATTGCTGCGGAAGATACCCGAGTTACTGCAAAGCTCCTCGCAAAGTACGACATCAAAAAGCCACTCGTGATCTATCATGCTCGCTCGGGCAGGATTGCGGCAGAACGAATTCTTCGAGAGCTCGGTGAAGGTGCTCGTGTGGCACTGGTGACTGATGCGGGGACCCCGGGAATCTCTGATCCAGGAAGTGAATTAGTTCGCCAGGTACGTGACCGTCTTCCTGATGTACGTATTGAGAGCGTTCCGGGTCCCTCAGCGCTCGCTGCTGCGCTTTCAATTGCAGGAGCGCCTACCCATGAGTTTCTCTTTCTCGGGTTTCTCCCGCACAAGAAAGGACGCGAGACGCTCTTTAAAGAAATTGCAGGAACGACTCGGGCGATCGTGCTTTATGAGTCTCCGCATCGCATAGAAAAGACTCTCGCCTCACTTACTAAAGTGCTTGAAGCAAAACGAAAGGTAAGTGTGCTTCGAGAGCTCACCAAGCTACATGAATCAGTGGTGGAGGGAACTGCAGCAGAGGTTGAAACGTATTTCGCTTTACATCAAGAGGAAGTACGAGGTGAATTTGTGGTCATAGTGTGGCCCTGATATCATCAGCTAGATGTCGAGACGAACACTCCTGGTCATTATTGCGGTAGTAGTGCTGCTTGCTCCATTCATTGGGTTGCCCTATGCCTGGCTTATGGTTCTACTCCCTATACTTGCACTAGTGATTCTCGTCACGATTCTTGTACCTACTCGAAACAAGCCACTTTCTCATGCGAGAGAAGAAGAAGCCGGAGCATAAGCGAGAGACGTATGTTTTAGGAGGGCTCATAGCGCTTGCGCTCCTTGTCGTATTTTTGGTACCTGAGCTTGCGGCAACTCGCTACGCCAAAGGGAAGCCAGAACAAGAAGAAACGAAAGGCCTCTTTTCACTTAAAGAAGAGCCAGCATTTGACCCAGATCTCTATGACGCCCTCATGCGTCGCTTGGCACATGTACCAGAAGCTTCTTCAACCGCAACAACAACTGCATCGCTCTACTGGCCTGCAAAAGGGAACCCATACCCTAAAGAAGGAGCGCTTCTTCCGTACAAACGAATCGTTGCGTACTACGGTAACTTCTACTCAACCAAGATGGGTGTTCTTGGTGAATATGATCGCGGGACTGTACTTGCGAAATTAAAGAGTGAGAAGGCGGCATGGGAGGCAGCAGACCCAGAGACACCAGTGGTCATGGGTATCGATTACATCGCCGTTACCGCACAAGGCTCTCCTCAAGCTGATGGTACCTATAAACTACGGATGCCTGATGAGCATGTAGAGCGTGCAATCGATATGGCGCGTGAAGTTGATGGCGTGGCGATTCTTGAACTCCAAATTGGACTCTCTTCGTTTGAACGAGAAATACCGCTTCTTGAGAAATATCTTTCAATGCCTGACGTGCATCTTGCGCTTGATCCAGAATTCTCCATGAAAAGTGGAGATGCTCCTGGAGACGTAATTGGTACGGTATCTGCAGATGACGTGAATTATGCGATAGGGTACCTCTCAGAGCTCGTGAAAGAACACGATCTTCCGCCAAAGATTCTCGTCATTCACCGCTTCACGCACAACATGGTGACAGGCTATGAACGCATTCAACCTACACCTGAAGTACAGGTGGTGATGGTTATGGATGGATGGGGTTTTGGCGCAAAGAAGATAAACACGTACAACACCGTTATCTACCCAGAACCGGTGCAGTTCACGGGCTTCAAACTCTTCTATAAGAATGACCTTAAACCACCCTCAACGCGCCTTTTGACCCCTCAAGAGATACTGGAGCTCACCCCAAGCCCTTCTTTCATTCAGTATCAGTAGTAATTGACTCTTTCATTAATTGTGATATAGTACAGTTTCATCATCGAAGGAGTTCGATAGTGAATATAGTACACACGCTCGACACCAAGCTTCGGCTTGCACTCGAGAGTCTCAAAGAACCACTGGTTTCTCAAGGCGTTGATGGTCTCATCTACGAATGCGATATCGATCGCGCTCGTGGCATGACGGGGAACGAACTTGCTGCGCACCTTGCAGAGCTTTGTTCGCTCGCTGCGCGCGTTGTTGGCTGCGAACAGGCAGTAGATGCTGCGCGTGAATCACTCGAGGCGTTCAAGTCTTCCGTACTCTTTCGTGAGGAAGAGTACGAAGGGTTTCGAACCTTCTGGTGGCTCGCGCATCGTGGCACCTTCAAGCTTGCGGCATAAACCAAGTGGAGCGGCGGATCGTTATCGATCCGCCGCTTTCTTTTGATCACTCGTCATGCTACGGTGCCATCTAGGAGGATAAGAAATGCGCACCTTAGAGTTTCCTGAACTTTCAGAACGTGCTCGAGCAGCTGTTGAAGGTATGACTGACCGAGAAGAGGTTGAGCGTGCCTACAAAGAAGCAGTGAGAAATCTCAGTATCGCCGACATTCAGGCACTCGAAAAGAACCCACGTCCATTACCAGGTGATGAAAGTATCATCCTGTACGCAAAAGCACTCTATCGAAAGGCGGTGTCGTTCTCTGGCGTCACTTTCGAAAAAGACGGGATTTACCATCCGGTATAGACACACAAGCGGCGCTCCTCGAGCGCCGCTTTTCCACTATCGTATATACTAAGAGAAATGGATAACCCGGATCGAGTCACGTACTTTGCTTCAACTGATAACCGCGGGAAGCGCGTACCGTTTGGTATTAAAACCAAGGATCGTGCTCGCCACATGTATGTGATTGGAAAAACAGGTATGGGTAAATCAACCCTGCTTGAGAACATGGCGATTCAGGACATTGTGAATGGGGAAGGCATGATGTTTATTGATCCTCACGGATCAGCAGTGGAGACACTCCTCTCTTATGTCCCTGAGCATCGCCTTAAGGATGTGGTCTATTTTGCGCCGTTTGATCTCGAGCATCCGATTGCGTTTAACGTGATGGAAGACGTGGGGTACGACAAACGTCACCTCGTAGTGTCAGGTCTTATGGCAACGTTCAAAAAGATTTGGGTTGACGCCTGGTCAGCTCGAATGGAGTACATCCTTTCCAATACACTCCTTGCGCTGCTTGAGTATCCTGACGCGACATTGCTTGGGGTGAACCGTATGTATGTCGATAAAGAGTACCGCAAGAAGGTGGTAGAGAACGTGAAAGATCCAGTGGTG
>CAYXXJ010000028.1:0-1144 GCA_964469095.1 uncultured Candidatus Saccharibacteria bacterium | reverse complement strand
ATTTCTGGACGAAAGAATTTGCAGCCTACTCAGACCGGTATACGCAGGAAGCAACTCCTGCTATTCAAAACAAGATCGGACAGTTCACGAGTAACCCGCTCATTCGAAATATCATTGGTCAGCCAAAGTCTTCCTTTGATATACGAACTTTGATGGATGAGAAGAAAATTCTCCTCATTAACCTGTCCAAGGGACTCGTGGGTGACGTAAACATGAAGCTTCTAGGTTCGATGCTCACGACACGCATCTTCCTTGGTGCCATGAGCCGTGCCGACCTTCCACCTGATGTTCTGAAGAAATCACCACCGTGTTACTTCTACGTGGACGAATTCCAGAACTTCGCCAACGAAACCTTCGCGGACATCCTTTCATAGGCTCGTAAATACAACCTGAATCTCATCATCGCTCACCAGTATGTTGAGCAAATGGAAGAAGAGGTGCGTGCTGCAGTGTTTGGCAACGTAGGAACGACGGTTGCATTTCGTATTGGCGCGCCTGACGCTGAAACAATGGAGGTGCTCTTTGCACCAGAATTCACCAAAGAAGATTTGGTGAACCTAGGCTTTGCGCAGATCTATCTCACCCTCATGATCAATGGGGTAGGAAGCAGGCCGTTCTCTGCCGTTACGATGGCGCAAATTGAGCCGCCGAAACGAACCTATAAAGATGAAGTTATTGCAGCTTCAAGAGCAACCTTTGCAGGAAAGCGTGGTGACGTTGAGGGTGCTATTTATGCGGAGCTTGCCACCATTCCCGCACCTGAAGCACCGCCGCCACGCATTGATTGGAAGAATAAAAAGAAAGGAGGTGCAGCATCACAGGGTGGAGGTCCAAAGCCTCAAAACAACCAACCGCCTCGTCCTCGCGAAGAGCGACCTGCGCCACCGCCAACTCCTGATCGGGACAGTCTCAAAGCGGCACTTGCTGAAATGACTGAAAAGATTCAGAACGCACATACGAAGAAAGAGGTTGAAGAAAAAACAGCACTCAAGCAAGTAGTTGCTACCGTTGCTCCGCAACCACAGCGCGAGCAGAAGACACAGGCCCCAAGACCAGAAGAGAAAAAAGAAAAAGCACCTTTTGAGGTTCCTGAAGAGACACTCCGGGGTGTCTTTAAGGAGGGTGCCTCCTAGGTTGCAAAAAG
>CAYXXJ010000027.1:0-8116 GCA_964469095.1 uncultured Candidatus Saccharibacteria bacterium | reverse complement strand
GCAAGCAGACCGTCGCCTGTCACAGGTGCAACCACAAGGAGCGTTCCTGCTGCGGCGATGAGGTCTCCAGGAAGCGGTGCTTCAACTCGAACGTCAGAACCAGCAAGATATGAGTTTCCTGCGGGCGGTTCCGTCACCTCAACTGACGTATCTGCCTCAAGCGTTGCCGCCCCGACTGAGAGCGGGAGAAGGAGTATCAGGAGCGCAGCAAAGCGCATCATGGGGCTATGGTACCACAGGTGCCGTTTCTGGCTTGTGTCGATGATCAAGCCAAAAACTAATCACAAGTGCTATAAACGCGATTATTGCTGACACCACACAGTAAATGCAGAGCGCTTGAATGAGTGCGAACTGAATGTAGAGGAACGCAATTGAGAAAAGGGCGCCAATGATTGAAATAGCGAGTAGTGCTCGATGCACTTTCGCACTCCACTTCCCTATAGCGACAAACGAAGCAACGAGGAGGAGTCCGTAGAAGAGCACGCCGAGGTACGCAAGCGGGATTCCAAAAGGACGCGAGTAGGGACTTTGCGCTACCTGGTTACATCCATCAAGCCCCGCTCCGATATCACAAAACAGCGCCGTATTCTCAAGCGCATGACTTGCAAGATACAAGGAATCAATAAGACCGAGGGCAGCGAGCACGATGAGGACGTTCACTAACGTTCCGCGCGTCATGATAGAAAAGAGTATACTGCTCACATGGAACCTACGCAAAAGAGTGAAGCTGAGTGGAAGCAGGAACTTGCGCCTGAGGCGTATGAGGTACTTCGTAATGGCTCTACGGAAGCACCGTTCTCAGGGGAGTATTTGAATCACAACGAAACAGGAGTATATCGCTGTAAGGCATGTGGCGCAGCGCTCTTCTCTTCAAAAGATAAATTGGATTCCTCCGAAGGTGATCCTGGCCTTTCAGGCTGGCCCTCATTTTCTGACCCTGCAGTGAGCGCAAACATTGGTACTCGTCCTGATAACTCACATGGCATGCATCGTACCGAGGTGTACTGCAAGAACTGCGGAGGACACTTGGGACATGTGTTTGATGATGTGATCCAGGGTGAAAAACAAAAGCACTACTGTGTGAATTCTGTCTGTTTGTCCTTTGAGCAAGAGGACGTTGACAACAAACCTTCCGTGTCGTAATTTTTACGTACGCCTCTGATCTGGGCTCCGTAAAAGCGAGTACGAGCTCGCTCTAGCAAAGAAGAGGACAAGGCCGGGTCAAGAGGCAAAGCACGCACCCTTGTTCTTCGTCTCGTCGGGGAATGCGCCCGTAATTGGTATGCAGGGTCAGAAACTGTTATAAATACCAAAGCATAAGAGGCCTCCGCACACCGCGCGGGGCCTCTTCTCTTATATGTAATACTAGAGATATGACCCACGTCGCCGTCTTTGGAGGAGGTTGTTTCTGGTGCACTGAAGCGGTCTTTGCATCCCTTCGTGGCGTCTCTTCAGTGCTTCCGGGGTACGCAGGCGGAACAAAAGAAACCGCCACCTACGAATCAGTGTGCAGTGGCACTACTGATCACGTCGAGGTGGTACGTGTTGAATATGATCCTGGCACCGTTTCCTATCGCACACTCCTTACTATCTTCTTTGCATCCCATGACGCAACCCAGATACATCGTCAAGGAAATGACGTCGGTCCACAGTATCGTACGGTTATTTTCACTACGACCGATGCACAAAGAGATGAGGCTCTTCGTTTTATTGAAGAATTAAACGCATCTGCTTCTGAAGGCGATCCAATCGTCACTACTGTTGAACCTTTGATTGAATTCTTCCCTGCTGAGGACTACCACCGAAACTATTACGCAAACAATCCATCGAAGGGCTATTGTCAGATCATCATTGCTCCTAAGCTACAAAAAGTGCAGAAGGAATTTGCTGCGCTACTGAAAGACCAAGCTTGACAAATGTGTTTTAATACGATACGTTAGTATCAGAAGGAACCAGCACTGATAGAGACCACACAGCTTGGTCTCGCGAGCTGTCTTTCGACACTCGCTTAGAACTCACTACCCATCTATGCCAATTCTCGGCGCGATCGGTCTCGGTCTCACTATCTTTGTGCTTCAAGCATCGGTTCCTGCGATCTTTGGAGAACTTGAACGTACGATTATCTTGGCGCTGCAGAGCACCCAGGTGATTCTTACCTCAGTCACTCTTATCGCAGGCGCGGCAGGTCCACTGCCGTAGCCTTATGCGACAAAGGCCGGGTTTTCCCGGCCTTTTGTCTTTTCCCTTATTCTGCTAGCGCATTGGGTTTGCCCCTGGCATTGGAGCGGCAGACTTTCCGCCAAATCCAGCAGCAAGCAACACCACACCGAGCACTACGTGGAGCCAGTGGTCTGCAGCGTTTGCATGCACGAGTCCAAGGAGTGCACCTCCCTCAGGGACCATAACGAATCCGAGAATTGCGAGCACGAGATAGACGGCACCAAGAACCTTCAACCAGAGCGCTGACTTGCTAGCTGCTTTCATCGCAACCACAAGAAGTATTACTCCGAAAAGAATGTGCACTATGTTGTGTGCAGTATCTGTTTCAAAGATGCCTCCCATACCCACAAGCGGATTCCCTACAAACCCAAGAAGACCAACAAGCACGAACACGGCACCAAACACGTACGCGAGCTTTTTAGCCATGATGATAGTTGTTAGGTGAGAGTCCAAGGGCTCTCTTCCCTTTAAGGATACTCCTCTTGTAGGAATCGTAGCGATGCGTGTGGATAATGTCGTAAGATACATATATGTCTGGTCATGCAGTACCGTCTGATATGCGACGAGCTCTTCGCTCAAACATCTCTGCTTCTCTTGCCTGGAAGAGTCTCACTCCACTTGCTCGAAACGAGTGGATCTGTTGGGTTATCTCAGTTAAGAAGAAAGAGACACGAGAAAAACACCTTCGACGACTTGTTGAAGAATTGAATGAAGGATCGCGCCGCCCTTGCTGCTGGGCTGGGTGTCCTCACCGCTAGGTTCTACTCAACGTGTTTATGTTGTTCAGGAGACCAGAGAGGGCTGCTTGCGACGATCAAGCGTAGGTTATTCCCTTCTATATAAAACTTCTCACCTTGGGGTACCGAGACCACATCTCCAAGTTCTAGCGGATAGAGAACTTCTTGAATCCAAACCGCTCCTGTTCCCTGCTCTACGTACCAGCAACCCTCTACTTGCTCATCAATTTCAAAACCAGTTTCCGGATACCGACCATTGATTTCTGATACTCCGATAGAGACGGTTTTAGCTGGAAGGTGATATTCATAAAAGACAGACGAGGGCTCGGAAACAGCACGCGCTTCGCTCTTTTTACACACATACTTCATTACGTCACATTGTACTGCATACATATATAAGGTTTTTTGATGCAGGATCTATTTGCTTTTTTGTAAAAAGAATGTATTATATAGTCTGCGCAACACAGGAGATTTGCTATGAGAACTTGAACCATTCAAGGAGACTCTCGTGGCTGATGTGTTTCGGCAGATGCAGAAGATTGACACGAACCCGGGCGGTGCCCGTCATGGCAGGCACACCTACGGGTGTCCCTGCTGCAGGGCACTCAACGTGAAGTTGTCGAAGTTCAAAAAATGGAGTCGTCGTCAGGCGCGCAAGCGTTTGAAGCGTCTCCCTGATGAGTTCATCTGCACACGCCGGTAGCATGCAAAGAGCGAGGACTTCGGTCCTCGCTCTTTATACATTGTTTCAGGCTAATATTTGACAATATATAATTAATATGCTAAGATACGTACGCTACATACGTAGCAAATACAGAAAGGTAGAACCTTGAAAAAGTTCTTGATTGGCGTAATTCTTGCTGTATGCGTTGCGAGTTGTGGTGAAGTAGCCACAAATCCGCAACAAGACGCAATGAATCGTGCACGAGAGAGCTCACGAAATGCGGACATCTACATTCCGCGTAATGGGCTCGAACTCAGCAATTACAACCGTCGCCAAGAAGTGGCTGACGATCCGACGACGATTTTGTGGTGCACCATGTTCCCCTTTGGGGACACTGGACCCATCACGTTCGCCGTGGTTGGGAAACTGACGTCTGGCAACAAGCGTCCGTACCCAACTGAGCAAGTCCGAGGAAGTGACTACAATTACTACCCTGAACTTGCCGGACCGGACGGTATGTACGGCTCGAGCGGTGAATACCGCTATGGTTTCGGACCAGATAACGTCTACCATGACGTCTATGGTCTCCAAACCTACTGCACGACGCAGCCGATGGTGTATCGTCGTCAACCTTCGGGTATGACGGTCGCCGTCGTCGACGGACGACTCGCGCAAGCTTCCCAGCGAGCGCGTGAAGTTCTACAGGGCGGCCTGACTGATGGTGTGGTTTCGCAAGAAGCCCTTACACAGGCAGATCGCATCCTGTCGGAAGCACTCACTCAGCCGGCTCAATAACCAGCTGAACAATCAGGAGAAAAGCATGTCGGATGATATCCGAAACGTTCGCCCGGACGGCAAAACAACGGGCTTCACGATGAGTTGGATTTTCTGGCTCATCGGAATTGTCGTTCTGATTGGTGCCGTCGTTGGCACCATCAACTTTGTCGGTGGCTGGGCTTCACAACCCGCCCGCATCTACGGCGTCGAAAACGTACGCGAGCAATGGCGCTTTGCGTACGAATACAACGAGTCACTCTCGGCGATTCAAGATCAGTACTGCACCGCCTCCCGGGCGGTTGCGGACTCGGTTGATGCTGAAGAGCGTTCACAGCGCTCATCCCAGCGAATCGCAATTGAGAACAACTACAATCGCGTGAAGGCGCAATATGACGCGCGCCTTCGAAATGCGTTTGAAGCTGGACTTGTCGCACCGGCAGATGTGCCTCGACGTGCGCCTGAGTTGAGCACGACCTGCTCTTCATCTGGCTAATCGTTACGACATAGGCTTTTAAGCCGCGGGCGGAAGGTACTACCTTCCGCACGTTTTGTTTATCCTACTAGCTTTTTAGTACCTAAGACTCAAACGTATTCGTCCCCTCTGCCTCCCGCTCACGAATTGAACCTTCTCCTAATCCCATATAGTGTCCAACTTCGTGCCA
Organism: uncultured Candidatus Saccharibacteria bacterium; assembly: GCA_964469095.1. Lineage (GTDB taxonomy): Bacteria > Patescibacteriota > Minisyncoccia > Phycocordibacterales > Phycocordibacteraceae > C7867-001. Next base: position 3,056 of record CAYXXJ010000027.1, on the reverse strand, counting down.
GAGCGTATCGCGCACGACCGCTCGTACATGGTTTTTAAATTCATTCGTATGATCATCGGTAAGCTCAAGCGCTTCATCAATAATGGGTAGCCTATAGAGCGTAATGGTGTCAGGAAGCGTTGCACCAATACCATACCCACTTCCCCGTTCACTTAGTGGGATACCGTGATAAAGACCAAGAAGTGTTTCTCCTTCACGAAGCTCCTCACGTACACGCACTTCGTCGCTCGGCTCATCTTCTATAAGCAGTGCAAGGTTCTGAATCTTTGAGGCAATGTGCTCTGGCATCCCGTCCCACTCAGCCTGTGCGATAGCTTCGAATTCTCGTTCGTCCATGTGTCCTGTAGTATAGCGGAATGCATCTCTTAGACGGAATGATGACCTTGCCCGAAATGATTGCTGCGATTGGGTATGTAGGCGTGTTCTTGATTGTGTTTCTTGAATCAGGTATCCCCATTGGAGTACTACTCCCGCTTCCTGGAGACACCCTGCTCTTTTCTGCAGGCCTTCTCGCTGCGACCGGTGCTTTTGACCTCCTTCCGCTTATGGTAACCATTATCGTTGCGGCAATCCTTGGCGATAGCGCTGGGTATTGGTTTGGCGCAAAGTATGGTCCAAAGATCTTTACGAAAGAAACAGGCTTCTTCCTAAATAAAAAGCACATGGAGCGAGCCGAGCATTTCTATCAAAAGTACGGTCGCATGGCCATCATCCTTGCGCGCTTCCTTCCGCTTATTCGAACTGTTGCCCCTATCTTTGCAGGCGTAGGGTCTATGCGCTACCAAACCTTCTTGGCGTATAACATCGCAGGAGCATTTATCTGGGGGCTCTCGGTTACCTTACTTGGCTACTTCCTTGGTTCAGTCATTCCTGATGTCGACAAGTACCTCCTTCCTATCCTCTTTGTGATCATCGTTGTGACTGCGTTTCCTGCCCTACGAGAGATGTGGAAGATGCGTCAAGGATAACAAAAACCGCCCCGTTCCCGGGGCGGTTTTTGTTTCTCGCTTACTTAGCGAGCTCTGCGTCAATCAATGCCTTAACGCTTGCGTAGGGCTGGGCGCCCGCAATGACGGTAGTGCCAATGATTGCTCCCGGGGTACCAGTGATACCGAAGGTCTGACCTTCTGCACGATCTGCAGCAATAGCTGCCTCATATGTTGCGCGGTTGTCGTTGACCAATTTCAAGACACGATCAACATCAATGCCTGAGACGGTACGAGAGAGTTCAGTGACTGAAGCGAGGTCGCCAAAGCCACCATGTTCTTCATCCTGTGCAGTCATCACTGCCTTAAACCACTCGTGGAAGCGATCAGGATGTGCGTCCCATACCGCACGTGCAAAGACCGCAGCATCCATTGAATCGGATGAGAGGAACTGGAAGTCTTTGTAGACAATGCGTACCTTTCCAGTTGCTACATAGTCAGTGAAGACCTGCTCGAGTGTTTCAAGCTCGAAGCGCTTGCAGAACGGACACTGGTAATCAAACCAGACAGCGATCGTTACCGGAGCTGTTGGAGACCCTACCGAAGGAGAGGTATCGGTCTTCACATCCTTAATGTCGACTGCTGCCTGCTCGCCCGTGTCAGTAGCTGGCTTGCCGCCGCTACCAAACGCAAACGCGAGCGCGATGATAATAGCGCCAAGCAATACCGCCACAGGGGTTAGGTATTTCTCGAGCGCGGGAGACTGGGTATCAGTGGCCATGTGCCAAAAGTTCTTAGAGGACTAATGGGGGAAAGTATACCCTGCCCCTAAAGACCCCTGTCAACCTGGAGGTCTGCTACTATGAAGAAATGCGAAACGCTGGCGAACATCACCTCCACAAACAAAAACGTGTGCGCACCCATGAAGATTCACGCACACTCCATGTGCGCATGCTCGATCGGGTGATGGTATTCGTCTCGATGATAGGTCCGATTGCGACTCTCCCGCAGGTGTATGACGTGTTTGCACGTCAAAGCGCAGAAAGTCTCTCGCTTTCTACCTGGACGCTCTGGACCGTACTGAGTGTGGTCTGGGCGTATTACGGCTACGTCCATAAAGAAGCCCCTATCCTTTGGGCAAACTTGGTGTATATCATCCTTCAGTCACTCGTCGTATACGGTATCCTGTTGTATAGCTAAAGAAAAAACCGCGACTCAGTAAGCCGCGGTTTTTTCTTTACGCTTATCCTTCAATGAAGGTCAGTGCCTGTCCTGCTTTGCCTGCACGACCCGTACGACCAATGCGGTGCGTATAGTCTTCGTAGGTTGCAGGAAGATCAAAGTTGATCACGTGCGAGACGCCGGAGATATCAAGACCACGTGCCGCAACGTCGGTAGCGACGAGTACGTTTGCGTGATTTTGCTTGAAGAGTCCGAGTGCCTTCTGGCGCTTGCCGTGTGATTTGTCACCGTGAATAGACTCAGCTTTGATACCTTCTCTGCGAAGATCGCGCGAGAGACGCTCGACGCCATGCTTGGTGCGTCCGAAAACAAGCGTCTTATCAAAGCCTGGAGACTTCAAGAGTTCAACCAGCTTAGGAAACTTCTCTCCGCGAGAGACATACACAACATCTTGATCAATCGTTGCTGCAGTATCGCGTGTCTTCACTGAGATCTCAGTTGGGTTATTCAAGAATTCACCAATCAAGCGTTCAATGTCTCGTCCCATAGTTGCAGAGAAGAAGAGCGTTTGACGTTCTTTGGGCATTTTGCCAAGAATGAAGCGCATATCATCAATGAATCCCATGTCGAGCATACGATCTGCCTCGTCGAGTACCACTGAAGTGAAGTGATTGAAGTTAAGTTCCCGACGCTCTTCAAGATCCTTCAAGCGTCCTGGAGTACCAATCACAAAGGAAGGTGCTTTTCGGAGCACGCGAATCTGTGGCTCAATACCTGCACCACCGACACACACGACACAGTTAAGACCGAGGCGCTTTGCAAAGCCCCAAAATTCAGTCTCAATCTGGAGCGCAAGCTCACGTGTTGGAACCATAACGAGCACGCGCTCTTCCTGACCAAGCGTACGAAGCTTGAGCACTTTATCAATGAGTGGAATGAGGAACGCTG
>CAYXXJ010000026.1:0-8133 GCA_964469095.1 uncultured Candidatus Saccharibacteria bacterium | reverse complement strand
CCATCCTTCTGCACGAAACATTTCAGCAATAAAATCTTCAAACGGATGCCCAGTCGGGCCAAGCTCAAAAAGTGCCCGACGAAGACTGTACCGAGCCGCGGTAGCGCGTTCTTCGTTTCGTAGCATCGTAAACGCACGCTTATAAATCTCGTGGGTTCCAGCACCTCGCACCAAGGTTCCTTGAATCGTGGTTGCAATCCGATGCGCAGCAGCAACGCCCGCTCCTGCTTTTCGTAGCGAGCTTTCAAGCTTTGCTGAATCAAAGGGTTCTTTTGTCCCGTCTGCTTTAACGATGTCCGTCACTTAAGCGATGATACCACCACCTATGCATTCATGGTTTGTGTAAAAGACTATGGATTGACCTGAAGCAACGGGTTCAGGAAGTGGTTTGGTAGGGGTAAAACGTGTACCGAGGACTGTTCCCTCAACTCTTGGCCCGTGATAGCGATACTGTGCAGAAACAGTTGTGGTTGGTAGTTCCGTAAACCAGTTTGCGTCAGTGAATGAGATGTATGGTTCGTCACGAGACACCAATCGCTCATGTGAGACCGTAAGCTCGTTGAGGGTCAGATCTTTTCGTAGTACGTACCAAGGACCAGGAGGTGCTCCTGTAAGCGATACGCGTTCTCCAAGCGTTGAAAGAATGGCTCCTTGATGTGTACCAAGTACATTCCCGTCCACATCCTTTGCAACTCCTTCCGTAGGAGAAAAAGCGTCTTTCAGGAAATCATCCATTGAAACCGGTCCAAGGAAGCAAATACCCTGACTATCCTTTTTGTCAGCAACCGGAAGTCGAAACTTCAGAGCGAGGGCTCGAACTTCGTCTTTCTCCGTATAGTCCTGAAGTGGAAAGAGTGTCATGTGAAGCGCTTCTTTGGGAATTGCCCACAAGAAATAACTCTGATCTTTTGCTTCGTTACTAGCCTCATAGAGTCGTCCATCTTGCGTCTTTGCATAATGGCCGGTAGCGATGTAGTCAGCTCCCTGTTCTTTTGCAAAGCGATAAAAGGCACCAAACTTTACTTCTTTGTTACAAAAGATATCCGGGTTTGGCGTTCTGCCGGCTCCATATTCTCGAATAAGGTAGTCGATGACTGAACGCTTGTACTCTAGAGAAGCGTCGAGTGTGTGGAAAGGAATGCCTAGATGTACTGCGACGCGTATGGCGTCACGTCGATCGCTTGCCCAGGTGCACGGGAGACCTTCGGGGTACCAACCCTTAATGAATACACCTGTAACGTCGTAGCCCGCCTCAAGAAGAAGTGCGGCAGAGACAGCAGAATCTACGCCTCCTGAAAGGCCTACAAATACACGCTTCTTCACGGGTTTTTCACTAGAGTTGACCATATGATGCATCGGGTGCGATTATACAGGCATTAGGGACGCACGGAAGGAGAACGGATGAACGCCTTGTTCCTTACAGACAGGATCGAAGGCAGCCTTATTCCCCATGTTCGTATACGCAGACTGCCGCTTGGCAACAAGAGTCCTAACGTCCGACGCTACCGCGCCCTCCTTGCGCTCACTCCCGCACTACAAGTGTGGAAGGAGACGCCGGGCACGGAAGATGGTTGGAGCTGGTTAGAAGATCACGGCCTATCAAAAGATGATCTCTTCAGTCTCTGGGACAATCTTGAAGCCGACGTACAGCTGCTATCTGAACAGGGAGAATGGGGAGATGTCTTCGCGATCGAATACCCTAACAAACCTCCAGTCGCTATCGACTGAACCTAGAAGCCGCTCGTCCTCGACGCAGCGGCTTTTCTTTTATGCTCCTCGTCGCGCAGCTTCAATGGCTGCTACGTCAATCTTCTGCATTGTCATCATCGCTGCAAACGCACGCGCACCCTCCTCGCCTCCAACAGTGAGTGCCTCAAGGAGTACTCGAGGGGTGATTTGCCACGAGACTCCCCAACGATCTTTGCACCAACCACAATCACTCTCCTTTCCGCCATTCCCTACAATTGCGTTCCAGTAGCGATCAGTTTCTTCCTGAGTATCAGTTGCAATCTGGAATGAGAACGCCTCACTTTGTTTGAAGGTAGGGCCACCGTTAAGGCCTACACAAGGGATTCCGCAGACCGTGAACTCTACGGTGAGTACGTCTCCTGCTTTTCCGCCTGGAAAATCAGATGGTGCATGGAATATCGAACCAACCTTGCTGTCAGGAAAGGTTGCTGCATAGAACTCAGCGGCAGCGAGCGCGTCTTTTTCAAACCAGAGGCAAATGGTGTTTTTAGGTTGGGTCGACATGAAAGAGTTAGTTTAATGAGGCACTGTGTTCGATAGTTAGTATATGTAGAAAACTAAAAATCACATATTCACTCCAGATCAAACCATTCAAGCGTTTCTAGTCGAACGCAGAATACGGTTGCTGCTCTATGATATGGCCTATTCACTCGCTATTTGCGCGGCAACAACCTGGATCTTTGAAAAGCACTTGACAAATATGACTATGTATGATAGATTACTACCAGTAACAAGGTTGTTCTTTACCTTGGAGTGGATGGAAGACAGGACTGCTCGTTACGGCAGTTTCTTCCAGAGCGCTTGCGAAAAAACAGCGGGCCGCTCATAGGCCTATGCTCCACGGACACCCCCCAACGGGGCCGTACGGATGATTCCAACGAATCAACTATGGGCACACCACCGAACTAAAAACGGTGGTGTTTTGCTATATTTTCCTTCAACTTTAAAGCGCTTGAGTGTGGGGATACTGACTATCTGTACGGTGCTAGAGATTTTCTGGCACCCGTGGTACGTTCTAGCTAGAAAAAGGAGCGAGTCATGGACGTGGGACCTCCCATTAACACCGAAGAACTTTCATCGTTCATCAAAGCACTCCAAGTTCGAATTCGCGATCTCGGTTTCGACAAGAAACGGGAGATTCGCGAGAATATCGACATGGTACTCACTCGCAGAATCGGACCGGCTTTTGGTATAACGTTTCCTGCAGATCTGCAGGCCGATATCCAAGAACGGATCGCGGAAACCATGCTTGAGTACGCGTATGGTCCAAAATACGCAAAACTCCTGCTTTCGGATCCGAGAGCACGAGCGATGCTCGGACTTGGAGAACTCCGGCTGACGAGCATACAGTTACGAATGCGTACATAAAACGGCGCAGGTACCACGAGTACCTGCGTCTTTTGTTTTATATAGGCAAGCTAGAATTCGAACTTACTCCCCCAAATCCAACACCTCGTCTATACGTATCTCTTTCACAAATTCAGGGACGTGTGAGACCAAAACCATCGCACCTTCATACTCATCGAGCGCCTTTGCAATGACAGGAATGTGTCTGAAGTTGATGTGGTTGGTAGGCTCGTCGAGGATGAGAAGTCCTGGAGCTTCAAGTACGAGGCGCGCGAATGCCACAAGACCCTTTTGTCCTTCAGAAAGAACACCAATCTTCTTCCCCATTACCTCAGAAGTAATCAAGAAACCAGCTGCAGTTGAGCGCATCTTTTCTTCGTTTGGTTTTGGCATCGCGCTAATAAGCGACTCATACACCGTGTGCTCAAAGTTAAGTGTAGAGAAATCCTGGCGATAGTAGCCAACCTGCACACCCTTCTGTATCGTTGCACCCTCTGCGGTTCCTTTGGCAAGCGCTTCAAGAAGCGTTGTCTTTCCAGACCCGTTAGGGCCCTGTAGCAAGAGGTGCTTGTTTTTGCGCAAGATGAGCGACTTCTTTTTGATCTTTGGCTTATGCGTCTTTGGATCTATAGCCTGATATGACTCAATCGTGAGGATGTCACCCTGAAGCCCCGCTGCAACGGGAATTACAAAAGGACGAATTGTCTTATCCTCTCGGCGCACATCCACTTTATCCTCCTCCATCTGTTCAATCTCATCGCGAAGTTTCTTAGCAATGAGACGCATCTTTCCTCCTTTTGCAGCAAAATAGTTCACCTTGTCTTTGTTTTCCTGAATCTTCTTTGCAAACTGAGCATTCTTTCGATTCTCACGTTCAATACGAGCCAGAATCTCTTTTTGGAGATCAAAATAGTTACCAAAATACTGCTCTACTTTTCGTGTATGTACATCAAGATACAAAATACCGTCAGTAAATGAGTTGAGGAATTCAGCATCGTGGGAAATAACCAGACACGTTTTCTCATAGCCTTTCAAGAAGTCGGTCAGATGTTCAATGCCAGCCTTATCAAGGTTGTTTGTAGGCTCATCAAGAAGGAGGAGGTCTGGGTCTTGAATAAGGGCGCTTGCAAGCAGGAGTCGTGCCTGTTGCCCACCTGAGAATGAACCTACAATGCGCTCCTTAGGCGCTACGAGATTCACCACCTCAAGAACGGCATCAATGCGAGGATCGATATCGTATATCTTTTCCTTGAAGCTTGCTTCAAAGAATGCTCGAACGGTTACGTCCCGAAGCTCACGTGGCATGACTTGGCGCGCCATGGCGATAGACGTACCGCGAGGTATCTGAATCTTTCCTTGTTCAGGCGAAAGGTCTCCTGCAATGAGTTTAAAGAGTGACGACTTACCAGCTCCATTTTGACCCATTACGGTCACTTTCATACCTTTGCGCACAGAAAAATCCACCGCATCCAAGATGGGATAGTTGTGTCCGTACTCGAAAGAGACTTCTTCGAACCGAACAATGACCTCGCGCGGCGCGCCCGCGCTCACCTGTTCCTTCTTTGGCGCCATTTCCTTCTACCCTAGCACGTTAGGCTTTCTTAGCCTTGGTTTTCTTAGCAGGAGCTTTTACCTTCTTTGCTAGAGGTGCCTTGGTCGCAACCGCGTCCTGTACAGCGCGAGACACTTCCATAGAGCGAAGCATGCGTTCTAGTTTATCGTTGATACCCTGCAGCTCTGTCTTAAGTTCAGCGAGCGCACGATCATCACGAGGCTGTGGACGATCGTTAAACGAAGGGCGTGGAGAGAATTCACGGCGACCACGAGGAGCGTCTCCGGTGTCTTTTACGAAGCAGTTACTGCAGAAGATTGGCTTCTTACCATTAGGGCGAAACGGTACTTCGCATACATCGCCACACTTACTACAATCAGCTTTATATTTCTGAGTAGGGCCACCACCAAAGCGGCTGCCACCTTTGTTGAAAGGCTTTCTCGCAAAACGATCGTTCTTGTAGTCAGGCATGAGGGTGTTAGTTAGTGAAATGATTATATCATATGATTCATGAATTGCAAGATTATTGGATGAGTGCGAGTTTCTTCGCTCGAGACCATTTCTTAATCTCAGCCTCACGTTTTGATGCACTGCTTCTGTCAGGATGGGGTTCTGAATAGAGTAGTTTTCGTACTTTCTTTATCGCGGTATACCGAGCCCCCGTTCCCTCTCGGTGTTCTTTCATTCGCCGCTCAAGATCGGTCGTTATGCCGGTATAGATACTCCCATCGGCACAGGCAAGAAGGTATAGGTAGTACATACTAGCCAGATGCTATCATTTAGATAAACGTGCGTATGGTGTAGACACTCGCCGTTTTAAGTAACTTAATCTGCACTACTATGGCTATGGGTTTTGGTGAACGTGCAGGACGGATACTACGTATGGGTAAGGAGCGTAGCGGTGAAGTTATCCCACCGATCGGAGATACTTTTTCGCTTGATAAGTTCCCTGCCGAGTTTCGGGCATTTATACATGAAGTAAGCGCAAATGCGCTTGGCGATGGCGGTACTATACGTCTTACTGCAGGTAAGTCTTATGATGCTATCTATACAGATACGCAGCTCATGGGACAACTTGAAGCTTTTCTTGCTCGAAATAAGGGCAAATGGCGCTTGTACGAGAATATCGAGGGCGAATACAAGATTGGCCCAACACTTGAATATGATCATGCAGCTAAGCGCGTGACTGATACCTCACCGATCCAGCCGGACGTTCTCTAACGTGTTCATTAAACAAAAACCGACACCCGCGAGTGTCGGTTTTTGTTTGTTTCTTACCAGGCAAAGTGAACAAATGCCTTATTGGCTCTGCCATGCGATACGTATCTTCCATAATGATACTTTGCTGGCTGTCTGGGACGTAGTTGGAACCCTTTATTTAAAAGAGCGAGACGCCAGGGCAATCGCCTGGCGTCTCAAAGACTCAGCCTCTTCCGGCAGCCTGACCGTAGATACGGGCCATCCCACCGGAAACAATGAGAGCTGAGGAGTTATGCGCTTCGCGAACGATTTGCGCGAACGTGAGCGAAGACTTGAGCGAGTCCAGCCCCACACCGGCTGCTTTCATGACAGCCATGCCGTCGCGTTTCCGTCGATACATGACATGCCGGCGACCGACGCGCTTCGCACGACCATGATCCTTCTGAAGATCGATGGCGCAACGAATCGCGCGCTTCAAGTCGTCAGAAATCACACCCAGATCCGGAAAATGCTCCTGGAGCTTGTACGAGCGGAGTTGGGCCGAAGTTGCCCGTAAAGAGCGTCTGATCTTCTTTTGGAGCGCTGGCCGGAGCCCGCGCATCCACTCTGGCGTTTCCATTAGCTATCCTTTCGTTCCAGAGTACTCACCGACTATACGTAAGGAAATGAGACAACGCAACGAGTGAAAGTTCTGGCTGTCTGGGACGCTATTGGAACCGCTTTACTATTGACGTAAGTATTTATATATGCTATTGTGCATGTCCTTGCAACAAGGAGCAGGAAATGTCGGTAGACACTCGCTACACCTTCGATGGTGAACGGCTCGACAACCTTCTGGCGCTCTCAAACACCAGAAAGCTCGAAGTCAACGAGGAAACGGCATGGGAACAGTTCGAGGCACTGCTTCGTCCCAACGAACGTCTCTTGTACGTCGTCAGCACGGGCGTGGAGAGTCAGCGCACTGGTAATTTCATTATCAACGCGAAAACCCTCTCCAGCTTCCGTGAAGTCGGCGTCAAGATGTTCGGGCGAGACAGCATGGCGAAGTGGACTAGTTACTACGCCGTGAAGACGCAGAACTGAACTCATCGAGATACGGGCGGGAGGACTTCGGTCCCCCGCTCGTTTTGCATACTATAGATAGCTGGCAGCCTAGGATTCGAACCTAGTCCAAATACAACTCTCTATTCTTTTTATGCTCTTCAAAGGTAGTTGCGTAATACATCTTTCCGTCTCTTCCGGTGAGATAGTAAAGATAACTAGTGTCTACTGGTGAAAGCGCTGCTCTAAGCGCGGTGAGACCAGGGTTTCCAATAGGGCCTGGAGGAAGTCCTGGATATTTGTAGGTGTTGTAAGGAGAATCAATATCGAGATCTTCTCCTGAAGGATGGTAGGTATCAATTCCCTTTATGTAGCCAAACACCGCATCCACCTGAAGTCCTCGATTCAGCTCTACCCTATTCCACAAAATACCGGCTACCGTACGCATTTCTTCTTCCGTCTTTGCTTCTTTTTCTAGAATAGACGCCATGATCACAATCTGGTCGAGAGAACGAGAAGAGAGCGGCAGTACATCGCTCAACTCTTCACTGCGTGTATCAAACGTCGCACGCATTCGCGCAACAACTTCAGTTGGAGTCACGTCATACGGAAAGAGATAGGTATCCGGAAACAGATATCCTTCCTCTTGTGTAGCTTCAGCCAGAAACGCTCTTCCATCAAAGCCTGGAATGCTTTCCGTAAGTGTCTCGGCCATTTCTCGTGCGGTATAACCCTCTGGGAATGTCACCCGAGCTGAAGGGATACCGGAAATACCATGCACAAGCCTAAAGAGTACGGTCGTTACGCCAACTGGCTCGCTAAACAGGTATCGGCCAGCCTGAAGAGCACGATCCGCCTGTCCAATACGTGCTACCACCTTAAACACAAGCGCAGAGCGAATAACACCAGCTTCCTTAAGCATTGTGGCAGTTTCATCAAAGGAGGCATCATCTCTGACTTCTATCTCTACCCCACGTGGAAACTCAAACGGAGGAAGTAGCAGCAAAAACGCAACCACTACTCCTAGTATCGCTATCCCACTTCCATACGCACGGGCGCGTCGATAGACATGATGTGATACGAGATGTAGAAGATACATGACGCTAGGTTGGAAGATTTGAAGGAGCAGCAGTCGTGGTCGACTGAATGCGTGGAATAGAGGTGGTTTTCACTGAAGTAGAAGGGACATGGAAGAGCGTCGCAAGCTCTTCAGTACTCATCACCATCCATCCTGAACGATAAGG